>JAIXZQ010000156.1 GCA_027489475.1 Methylophilus sp. | reverse complement strand
GGCGGCCAAGTTTTTGGCCACACACGCCCATGGTTTGTTTGATATGCGCGATGTATTGGGTTTCGCAAAAGATTAAGCGGTTTGAGCCAAGGTGCAGCCAGCAAGCTTGCATCTGATTCTGTACTAACAGACCTCAGCATGTCCAAGCCCTGATTGGGACTATGTTCTCTTTATCTGCTGCGTATGCCAACGCATGTTCTTAATGTGTTTAACGTTATACCTATGCTAGACGCGATGCAATAAAGACAATCTTTTGATATCGTGATTGTCACCTTTGCCCTGTTTTGCCCTTGAGTGAGCGGCGGGTTCAAGCTATAATGCTGTAATTCTGAACGGGAAGAGTCCACAAAGCTTTTCCCGTTTTGCACATCTACTGACCGTAAGCGTGCATAGCACCTTTGGCGTCAATCTAGCGTGATGGCGGGCCCACACCCTGATGTGTTTCGTATCAAATTTAAGGAGCTAAAGGTGTCTAAAACAATTCCAGCGATTCTTGTATTAGCAGATGGAACTGTTTTTAAGGGCATGAGCATAGGCGCTTCTGGACAGACCGTTGGTGAGGTGGTGTTTAATACCTCCATCACAGGTTATCAAGAAATTCTTACCGATCCCTCCTATACCGAACAAATCGTGACCTTAACCTATCCGCATATTGGCAACTATGGCACCAATAGCGAAGATGTCGAGTCAGGTAAAGTCTATGCTGCCGGTCTGATTATTCGTGACCTGCCCTTATTGGAAAGCAATTTCCGCAGTGAACAAAATCTCTCTGAATATCTAAAAGCCAACAATGTGGTGGCGATTGCCGATATCGATACGCGCAAACTGACCCGTATTTTGCGTGAAAAAGGCGCACAAGCGGGCTGCATTATGGCCGGTGAGCAAATAGATGAAGCCCATGCTTTGTCCTTGGCACAAGGGTTTCCCGGCTTGGCAGGCATGGATTTGGCCAAAGTGGTCAGTTGTCAGCTACCTTATGAATTTACCGAGCCAGAATGGCAATTAGGCGCAGGATATAGTCAAACGGCTAGCCCGCGTTATCATGTGGTGGCTTTTGACTATGGTGTGAAGCGCAATATTCTGCGCATGCTGGTGTCACGTGGCTGTAAAGTCACGGTGCTGCCCGCTCAGTCGACTGCGGCGCAAGCCATGGCCTATCAACCCGATGGTATTTTTCTGTCTAACGGCCCAGGTGATCCCGAGCCATGTGATTACGCGATTAGCGCCATAAAAACATTGGTTGATAGCGGCATCCCCACCTTTGGCATTTGTTTAGGTCACCAGCTATTGGCCTTGGCCAGCGGGGCAAAAACCCTAAAGATGAAGTTTGGTCACCACGGCGCCAACCATCCGGTGCAAGATGTCGACAGTAAGCGCGTGTATATCACCAGCCAAAACCATGGCTTTGCCGCGGACCCTGCCACCTTGCCCGACAATGTCAAAATCACCCATGTCTCGCTGTTTGATGGCAGCTTACAAGGCATCGCCCGCACGGACCAGCCGGCATTTAGCTTTCAGGGCCACCCTGAGGCCAGTCCAGGCCCGCAAGAAATGAGCGTGTTGTTTGACCGCTTTATCCAGTTAATGCAAGAAAGAAAGCCCATCTAATGGCAAAAAGAACTGACATTAAAAGTATTCTAATTATCGGTGCCGGTCCAATTGTCATTGGTCAGGCCTGTGAATTTGACTACTCTGGGGCGCAAGCCTGTAAGGCTCTACGTGAAGAAGGCTATCGCGTGATTCTGGTGAATTCCAACCCAGCCACCATCATGACCGACCCAGAGATGGCCGATGCCACGTATATCGAGCCCATCACTTGGCAAATTGTTGAAAAAATTATCGAAAAAGAGCGCCCAGATGCCTTGTTACCCACCATGGGCGGTCAGACGGCGTTGAACTGTGCGCTGGATCTGGATAAACATGGCGTGCTGCAAAAATTCAATGTAGAACTGATAGGTGCGACCAAAGAGGCGATTGATAAAGCCGAAGACCGGCAAAAATTTAAAGAAGCCATGACCAAGATTGGTCTGGGGTCTGCCCGCTCGGCGATTGCGCATAGCTTAGAAGAGGCTTTGCAAGTGCAGGCTACCATCGGCTATCCGGCGATTATTCGCCCGTCTTTTACCATGGGCGGCAGTGGCGGGGGCATCGCCTATAACCGCGAAGAATTTATTGCTATTTGCGAGCGCGGCTTGGATGCTTCGCCCACCAATGAGTTATTGATTGAAGAATCTCTGCTCGGTCGGAAAGAGTATGAGATGGAAGTGGTGCGCGATAAGGCGGACAACTGCATCATCATCTGCTCGATTGAAAACCTCGATCCTATGGGCGTGCATACCGGAGACAGCATCACCGTGGCCCCCGCGCAAACGCTCACAGACAAAGAATACCAAATCATGCGTAACGCCTCATTGGCCGTACTGCGTGAAATCGGTGTCGATACCGGCGGTTCTAACGTGCAATTTGCCATCAACCCACAAGATGGCCGCATGATTGTGATTGAGATGAACCCTAGGGTGTCACGTTCGTCTGCGTTGGCTTCAAAAGCCACGGGTTTCCCGATTGCTAAAGTCGCTGCTAAGCTGGCCGTGGGCTTTACATTAGATGAACTGCGTAACGAAATCACTGGTGGTCAGACACCCGCTTCGTTCGAGCCTTCGATTGACTACGTGGTGACTAAAGTACCACGCTTTGCATTTGAAAAATTCCCGCAGGCGGATAGTCGCTTAACCACGCAGATGAAATCAGTGGGTGAAGTGATGGCCATGGGGCGCAGCTTCCAAGAGTCATTCCAAAAAGCGTTGCGTGGCCTAGAAGTCGGCGTCGACGGCTTAGACAGTGTCACGGACGACAAAGACCGTATCGTCAAAGAGATGGGTGAGCCTGGCCCAGAGCGTATCTGGTATGTTGCCGATGCCTTCCGTTTGGGCATGACCGTCAATGAAGTGTACGACATCACCAAAATCGATCGCTGGTTCTTGGTGCAGATTGAAGAGATTATCAAGCTTGAGCAGTCACTCATCGGCAAATCGTTAGGCGATTTGAGCAAAGACAGTTTGTTCCGCCTCAAGCGCAAAGGCTTTTCTGACCGTCGTTTGGCTAAGTTGTTAAACACTGACCAGCACGCCGTGCGCGCCTTCCGTCAGGCCCTCAACGTGCGCCCGGTTTACAAACGGGTAGATACTTGTGCGGCTGAGTTTGCCACCAACACCGCATACATGTACTCAACCTATGAAGAAGAGTGCGAGTCCAACCCGTCGAACAGCAAAAAAATCATGGTGTTGGGCGGCGGGCCCAACCGTATTGGCCAAGGCATTGAGTTTGATTACTGCTGTGTGCATGCGGCGTTTGCCATGCGTGAAGACGGCTACGAAACCATCATGGTCAACTGCAACCCAGAGACCGTGTCTACCGACTATGACACATCAGACCGCTTGTACTTTGAGCCGGTGACGCTAGAGGATGTGCTGGAAATTGTGCACCTTGAAAAACCAGTGGGTGTGATTGTGCAATATGGTGGCCAAACGCCGCTCAAATTGGCGCGCGACTTAGAAAAAGCAGGCGTGCCGATTATCGGCACGAGCCCAGACGCAATTGACCGCGCCGAGGACCGCGAACGTTTCCAACAGATGCTGCACAGCCTGAACCTGAAGCAGCCGCCTAACCGCACTGCACGCGCACCAGAAGAAGCCCTGCGTCTGGCCACAGAAATCGGTTATCCGCTGGTGGTACGGCCTTCCTATGTATTGGGTGGCCGTGCGATGGAAATTGTGCATGAGCAAAGCCAGCTTGAGCGTTATATGCGCGAGGCGGTTAAAGTATCCAATGAATCGCCAGTGTTGCTGGATCGCTTTTTAAATGACGCAATTGAAGTTGATGTGGATGCGTTGAGTGATGGCGAGGACGTCTTGATTGGCGGCATCATGCAACACGTCGAGCAGGCGGGGGTACACTCTGGGGATTCTGCTTGTTCACTGCCACCGTATAGCTTGAGTGAATCATTACAAAATGAATTGCGTAAACAAACGGTACAAATGGCGAAAGCCTTGGGCGTGAAAGGCCTGATGAACGTACAGTTTGCGGTGCAAAACACCGAGCAAGGCGAAGTGGTTTACGTCCTTGAAGTCAACCCACGCGCTTCGCGTACCGTGCCGTTTGTGTCTAAAGCCTGTGGCTTGCAACTGGCCAAGATTGCTGCCCGTTGCATGGCTGGTCAAAGCTTGAAATCACAAGGCGTAACCAAAGAAGTGGTGCCGCCGTATTATTCAGTCAAAGAAGCGGTGTTTCCATTTATCAAGTTCCCAGGCGTAGATACCATCTTAGGGCCGGAAATGAAATCGACCGGTGAAGTCATGGGGGTAGGGAATACTTTCGCCGAGGCTTTTGTTAAATCGCAACTGGGCGCCTCGGTTAAGATGCCTACCGGCGGCAAAGCGTTTATCAGTGTGCGTAATGAAGACCACGCCAAGGTCATCGATATCGCGCAAGATTTGGTTAAGCTCGGCTTTACGCTGGTGGCGACCAAGGGCACAGCCCGCGCCTTGTCTGAGCAAGGCTTAGCGGTGACCCCAGTCAACAAAGTGGCCGAAGGGCGTCCACATATTGTAGACATGATTAAGAACGATGAGATTAGCCTGATTGTCAACGTCACTGAAGATAAAAAAGCCATCACCGATTCTTATGAAATCCGTCGTAGCGCTTTGCAAAACAAGGTGACCTATTACACAACGCTGGCGGGGGCACGCGCCGCCTGTATCGGCATGTCGCAAAGTCGTGACATGGATGTTTACTCGGTGCAAGACTTGCACAAACGTCTGGCTTAACATACACTATTCTTAACACAAACAAATAAGCCACGCTCTCACGGGTGTGGTTTATTTTTTTATACTTATTTTTCGAAGGTAGTCATCATGGCAGTACATCAGATTCCTGTAACAGTAAAAGGCGCAGAGTTGCTCAAAGAGGAATTACAACGTCTGCGTGCAGTCGATCGTCCCAACATTATTCAGGCGATTGCTGAGGCGCGCGCGCAGGGAGACTTGTCTGAAAATGCAGAATACGAGTCTGCCAAAGAGCGTCAAAGTTTTATTGAAGGACGCATTGCTGAACTCGAGGCCAAGTTATCCAATTTGCAAATCATAGACCCGACGACATTAAATGCCGATGGCCGTGTTGTGTTTGGCGCTACCGTGCGTTTTGAAGACCTAGATTCTGGTGACAGTAAAACCTATCAGATTGTGGGTGAAGACGAGGCCGACATCAAAAATGGCAAAATTTCTTTCAGTGCGCCAATTGCGCGTGGCCTGATTGGAAAATCCGAGGGCGAAGTGGTTGAAGTGCAATCGCCCGGCGGTGTTAAAGAGTACGAAATTCTTGAAGTGCTGTATATCTAACCCCTGTCGCCCATTAATGGAATCGCAACATGGCTAAGCAATCAGGTTGGCAAGCATGGCTCACGCCTCTCTGCCTCACTTTGTGGGTGGGTGGCTTGTGGATGACGGGTATTACCGCCAGTGTGCTGTTTAAGACGATTCC
>JAIXZQ010000381.1 GCA_027489475.1 Methylophilus sp. | reverse complement strand
GTTTTTTAAACTCGGCAGTGACTTTATTCAAAGCTTCTTTGGGCATCGCCGCGCTTTTAATGCGTTGCTCAAGCTCCTCCATCTCAGCGTTTTCGTCTTGCTCACCGAGTTCTTTCTGAATGGCTTTTACCTGCTCATTCAAGTAATACTCGCGCTGGCTTTTTTCCATCTGGCGCTTCACTCTGCCACGGATGCGCTTTTCAACCTGCAAGATATCAATTTCTGATTCCATCAGGTACAACAGATGCTCCAAGCGCTCTATCACACTGAGCATTTCGAGGACTTTTTGTTTTTCTTCTAGCTTAAGTGTCAAATGCGCAGATATCGTATCTGCCAAGCGACCTGGCTCGTTGATGGTGGCCAACGAAGTCAAAATTTCAGGGGGAATTTTTTTGTTCAGTTTGACGTATTGGTCAAACTGCGTCATCACTGTGCGCATCAAGGCCTCAGCCTCTTTGTCTTCTTGGTCACCTTGCGGAATGCTTTCACCTTTGGCCATAAAGCACTCGTCGGTTTCGACAAAGTCTGAAACGCGTACGCGATGCAAACCTTCAACCAAGACCTTCACTGTACCGTCAGGCAGCTTGAGCATTTGCAACACCGTAGCCAAGGTACCAATTTCATATAGATCTTCGGCGGCAGGATCATCTTTGTTGGCTGATTTTTGTGCCACCAACAAAATTTTCTTATCGCCTTCAGACGCACGCTCAAGTGCACGGACAGATTTCGTCCGACCGACAAACAGCGGAATCACAAGGTGAGGATAAACGACCACATCCCGCAAAGGCAATAACGGAATCAAAGCGTTATCGGTAGATTCTGAATCGAGCAAGGTAAGATCAGTCATAGCGTCTTTCATAAAAGGGCAAAGGAGACACTCCTTTGCACGTAGATGGGCCTGAAAGCCTGAATTTCAATAGTCTCAAGCCAGACTGTAGATGCTATCTTGCAATAGCCCTTGGGCTATTGCAAGCGGGTTTTAGTGCGCGTTTTCGACGCGTTTTTGCGTATCCTGATAAATCAGAATCGGTTCTGAAGTGTGCTCAATCACGCCTGCGTCCACAATCACTTTGGACAAGCCTTTGAGCGAAGGCAATTCATACATCAAATCCAGCAGAGCGTGCTCCATAATAGAACGCAAGCCACGCGCACCTGTTTTACGTTCAAGCGCTTTTTTAGCAATCAAGCGTAAGGCAGAATCTTCAAACTCAAGTTCCACGCCTTCCATCTTGAACAGCTTCATATACTGTTTAGTCAGCGCATTTTTTGGCTCAACCAATATTGTCATTAAAGCCGCTTCATCGAGTGATTCTAGGGTGGCAACCACGGGCAAACGACCAATAAACTCAGGAATTAAGCCGAATTTAATCAAATCTTCCGGCTCCACCTCGCGCAACACCTCACCTACCGCACGCACATCTTCTTTGCTTTTCACTTCAGCGCCAAAGCCGATGCCGCCTTTTTCTGAGCGATGACGAATGACTTTTTCCAGACCGTCAAACGCCCCACCACAAATAAAGAGAATGTTGGTGGTGTCCAGCTGCACAAACTCCTGATTTGGATGTTTGCGCCCCCCTTGCGGCGGAACTGAAGCAATAGTGCCTTCAATCAGCTTAAGCAAGGCTTGCTGCACACCCTCCCCTGACACATCACGAGTGATAGAGGGGTTATCAGATTTGCGAGAAATTTTGTCAACTTCATCGATATAGACAATGCCGCGCTGTGCCTTTTCGACGTCGTAATCACATTTCTGCAACAGCTTTTGCATGATGTTTTCCACATCCTCACCGACATACCCTGCTTCGGTCAACGTTGTGGCATCCGCCATCACAAAAGGCACATCCAGCAGTCGGGCCAAGGTCTGTGCCAGCAAGGTTTTGCCTGAACCAGTGGGGCCAATCAGCAAAATATTGCTTTTTTGCACTTCTACGTCGTCTTTACCGCTTTGGTTACCGTCAGACAATGGGTTATAGCCCAAGCGTTTGTAGTGGTTATAGACCGCCACTGACAGGTTTTTCTTGGCTTGAATCTGACCAATGACGTATTGGTCAAGGATAGCGCAAATTTCTTGCGGTGTCGGCAGCTTTTTATCCGCTGACTTGATTTCGTTTAAGCTTTGAATTTCTTCACGAATAATATCGTTACACAAATCCACGCATTCATCACAAATGAATACGGATGGACCAGCAATCAGTTTTTTTACTTCATGCTGGCTTTTGCCGCAAAACGAGCAGTATAAAAGCTTCTCGCTATCAGATTTATTGGCCATGCTTTACCCCCTGCGATGTGCGCAATGATTACGCAGTATGACGTGCGGCAATCACCTGATCCACCAAGCCATAAGCTTTGGCAGCATCAGCACTCATAAAATTATCTCTATCTGTGTCGTTGGCAATCGTCTCAATGCTTTGACCCGTGTGATGCGCCATGATGCCATTGAGTTTGTCTTTTAAATACAAAATCTCTTTGGCATGGATTTCAATGTCAGAGGCCTGACCTTGAAACCCACCCAGAGGCTGATGAATCATCACTCGTGAATTAGGCAGACAGAAACGTTTGCCTTTGGCACCTGCCGTCAACAAAAACGCGCCCATGCTAGCGGCCTGACCAATACACAAGGTGCTGACATCCGGCTTGATAAACTGCATGGTGTCATAAATCGACATGCCAGCCGTCACCGAACCACCGGGGGAGTTGATATACAGCGAAATATCCTTATCAGGATTTTCCGCCTCTAAAAACAGCAATTGTGCCACGACCAGATTGGCCGTCATGTCATTGACCGGACCAACCAAGAAAATGACCCGTTCTTTGAGCAAGCGAGAATAAATGTCATATGAACGCTCGCCACGACCGCTCTGTTCAATGACCATGGGGATATACCCCAGACCCTGAGGTTCCATGGAGGCGTGTGTCATGCTGTCGTTGCGGTTCATCATTATCATTGCTTAAGCACCTGCCATCATCAGTTCATCAAATTTAATTTTTTTGTTGCTGACCTTGGCTTTATCTAACACCCAGGCGACAACATTTTCTTCAGTAGCCAATGCAGCAGGCTCGTCCAAACGTTTCACATCTGCATAATACCAATTCACAAGCTCATCAGGCTTTTCAAAGCTCTGTGCAAAAGAATCCACCATGGCACGCACTTGGTCAGCCGTGGCTTGCAGATTATTCGTATTCACGATTTCAGACAGAATCAAACGCAGTTTGGCATTGCGTTGCGCTTGCGCTTCAAACACTGATGCGTCCATAGGCACTTGTGCCGGATCAACCCCACGTTGACGCAGATTTTGTGCTGCCACTTGCATCAAGCGATTGATTTCAGCATTAACAATGGCTTTGGGCAGCTCAAAGCTCGCCTGTGCAACCAAAGCTTCAAATACAGATTCTTTTACACGTGCTTTGATGCGTTTATCAACTTCTTGGCTCAAGCTCTGTTTAATCTCAGATTTCATGGTGTCAACGTTGCCGTCTTCAACCCCAAGATTTTTTGCAAATTCTGCATCAACTTCGGGGTATACAGGCTGAGACACAGAAACAAACTTCACCGCATATGAAACTGTTTTACCGGCCAGTTGCGATGGGTTGTGATCTTCTGGATAAGTAATTTCAAAGGTTTTTTCAGCGCCGGCTTTGCTACCAATCAACGCATCATCAAACTCTTTGACACGACCAGGCTCACCAATGACCAAATCAATGCCACGGTCACCCGTGCTTTCCACTTGTTCGCCATTAATAGAGGCCGTCAAGGTGATATTGATACGGTCGCCTTTTTTGGACATACGCTTAACTGGCTCGTAGCTGACGCGCTGTTTAACCAGCACATCCAATGTTTTCTCAACGTCAGCCTCTGTTAACTCCAGACTTGGACGCTCAATTTTAACTTTTGATAAATCACCGACGCTCACTTCGGGGAAAATTTCAAACGTGGCTACATATTCAAATTCTTGTGCAGCGTCTTTAAACGGGATGTGTTCGATATTCGGAAAACCAGCCACACGCAATTTATTTTGCTCAACAGCTTCACCAAAACTGCTCTCAACAGCTTGCGAATAGATCTCGTCGCGCACTTGGTCGCCATAGTGTTGATTCACTAGACCAATAGGCGCTTTTCCTGGACGGAAACCAGCAAACTTGGCGGTACGAGAAATTTGCTGCAAACGCTGTCTGATTTGACCTTCCAATGGGGCCAAAGGGACTTTAATCGTCATGCGACGTTCTAAATTGCTGACTGTTTCAACAGATACTGCTGCCATGCTGAACTTCCTGTAAAAATCGTTTAAAAACGATGGGTTATGTTAATGAGACGTCGTGACACGCATCGACTTATACGACTTATGTCAAGGTTTACACAACCTGACCTTACTCTAACGACGATGCTACACGATCAAATAATGAAAAAAGAGCCTAAAAATATAACACAAGTCTGAATTGAAATAAACTTGAGACGTATGCTTGACCAAGTAATACGTAGCGATTATGCCATTGCACTCTGATGATTAAGTGGTTTAAAACACAGCTTTCATACTCGGCCGTTTAGGGCACGACTGCAATCACTTCAATTTCCACCAACACGTCACGCGGTAACTTGGCCACTTGCACGGTAGAACGCGCAGGAGTATGCGCAGCAAACACCTCAGCGTAAACTGCATTCATCGCCGCAAAATCATCCAGATTTTTTAAAAACACTGTGGTTTTCACCACATGTTGCATCGTCGATCCGGCAGCGGTGACCACGGCCTGCAAATTCGCCAACACTTGTCGCGTTTGCGCTTCAATGTCGCCCGCATTCAAACTGCCGTCTGGTCTTAATGCAATTTGACCAGAGCTATACAACATATTACCCACCACCACAGCTTGGGCATATGGACCAATAGCTTGCGGCGCTTGTTCCGTTTGTATCATCTTCATGTCTAGCGTTCTCCTTGGAGTATTAAAGCAATCATCACGTTCACTGAGGTCTCAGCACTGTGACTGAGACCACCGCTGCATCGTTATCCTAGCCCGCCTACATTGGCTATTACCAGTGCTTACAAAACCCGCAAACACAAGGGCACCCCTCGTAACGGAGTCCATTCAATCTTAATTGGCTGATGTAGCGAATCTTGATACAGGGGTATTCAGTTGGATTAAATAGCACGCGAATGATCTGGGCAACAAACTCCAACATTTTACAGGAATTATTGTCTGCTTATTTTTACCCTACGACTAAAGCGTCGTTCAATAATAATCGCGTTAGTCATCGTCTTATTTATTAGCTAAGTGATTGCACTATTTGCTACTTTAGTTGGTAGCTGATTAGGGAGCATGGTCTGTTTTTTTAGAATATTAAAAAAGCTTGCCAGCAATAGTGTAGATAATGGTGTTGATAAAAGTGTTGCGCGGCATCCCAGTGCAAGTAGTGCGATAAGCTTGAGCAAGGGACACACCATTGGTTAATCGTTTTACCGCAAGCGATAAGCCCAGCCCTGCTGGTATATTCGTAGATATAAAGATAGCCCTGTCAAAATCAAGCGCGGAGAAGAATTGCAATTGGTGTTTAACTATGCAGGCCCCTCGTTCAATCTGCTTGAATCGCAACCACAGCCTGATGATGTTGACTTAAAAATCGTACGCAGCTTGTCAAGTGAACAGGTTTACAGAGATGAAAACAAGCGCAATCGACTGGCATTACTGGTCAAAAAATAGTCACGTACTTCGCTAGCATGCGTCAAGGTCTGCGTCGATAAAAAAGGGAGATTGCGTGCTGGAGGATGCTGGACGCATGGGGTCAACAGGTGATGGTGCGAAAGGAGAGACTCGAACTCTCACGCCGCGAGGCGCTGGAACCTAAATCCAGTGCGTCTACCAATTTCGCCACTTTCGCTCTGATTCCTGATTCGCTCGATGCTAGACAAATAAAACATCATCATTTAGGCGATGCGTTCATAGTGGCTCGTCATCAGCGAAGCGCAAGTATACTCTAAAACCCTGGTGCATCACAAACATGACGGCTTTACATTGACAAGCCAAGCGTTCGACTGCAAGATGCGCAGACAACGTTCACGATAAAAGTAGTTAACAGGACAGGATATGCATACAGCCGAAGAAAACATGCTCAGGGCAGAGTTAGAGCTCTTGATGAAAGAGCGCGAGATTTTGCTCAAGATTACCGGTGTGGCTGCCGGACTGATTGCCGAACTGAATACCGCAGATTTACCTATCAGAACCGTGGAAGCCGCTGATATGTTGGCGACCACCATCAACCAATTACCGGAAGATTTGTTACAGGATGCGCTGGACGCCGTACACGCGACCATCATCGAATAATCCACCACAGGAATCCCTTCCTGCATTTGTGATGCGTCTGTTTGTTTTCGTCACTCCTTGGCTACTGGCAGCGTGCGGCATGGTTTATCAGGCCAAACCGATACAGCCTGAAGACAATGTTGTCTCGATTCAGCAGGCCACACCCACCCAAGAAGGATTTCGTGC
>JAIXZQ010000230.1 GCA_027489475.1 Methylophilus sp. | reverse complement strand
TGTGCAGAAGCATTCCATCCCGCATGGGCCTCTTCAAAACAGGCCAGATGCGCCGAAATCAGGGGTAATGCATGATACAACCGCATGCTGGCGCTCAGACGCGGATTGACTTCTAGCACCTGCAAGCTGCCGTCTAGCCAAAGCGCATCTATGCTATTGAGCCCACGCAGGCCACACTGTGGCACCAGCCGATGTAACACGGCTTCAGCGGCCTGCCACAGCGCAGGCTCATGACTGCGCCTTGCGCCGGCATAAACAAAATTATTCGGTCTATGCATTAATTCATGCACGCCTATCAAGGTGACCCCGTGCTTATGCGCCAAAAACAAGAGCCCCACCGCCACACCTGCACTGCGACGTTGCCAATAAACCGGCGCGTTCGGATTCGCTAACTCGGTGCTCAGGTGCGCAGGCTGTGTTTCGCCGTGCCTAGCCTTAGTATTTAAAGCCGTACTATGCAAAGTCTTAGCATGCCAAGCCTCAACATGCCAGCCGCCACATTGACCGATGCGTTTGCGCAACCATCCCCCTTGCGTCGGTGGCGTCAATGAGACCGCCGGACTGAGTACGCCCACCTGATCGCACTCTGCCTTAAGCGCGCTGGGGTCTTTGACGCGACGCATGACTAGCGGCGTATTGGCAAAAAGCGGAAACTGCTGCGCCAATTGCTGATACAACGCAGGACAGGCTTCAAAGCCTGAGCCAACGATCACCGCGTCTACAGCAAACGTTTCTAATGCCTGAGCCAGCGCTGGCCAGTGCGCCTGCGGGTCTTCTGCATGAAATCCATCCCATTGCACGCACCCATCGGCGACTTGTTGCGTATCCGCATCGGCATAGGCGTCAATGGTGAATACGGCGTAGCCTTCATGACGGGCCATCTGCGCACAACAGCGCGCGCTGTGCGAGAGGATGGCCAGCCGCACTGGCAAACTAGCCGACGTGTGCACAGGCATATTCATATGCCTGATGGTAATCAATATGCATGGGCGAGGTGCTTTGTAGCATCTGCTCCAGCAGTTTGTTCTGTGTGACGTATTTCAGTTGACCAATCGCCAAAGCGCCAAAGCCCACCACTTGTGAGCCGGCAATCAAACTGCCATCGGAAAACGTATCGACGCCTTCAATGCCTGACGGAGGCACTGCATTCACGTCCGCAACGACTTTTAGTCGTTCAGACCCGGCAAACTGGTTGAGTGACAATACCCGCACCCCTGCTGGCGTGGCACACAAGGCAACGGTCGCCTGATTGAGTACGTTTATCTTTGCCGCCTCTGTGCTGCCATCCACCACTTGCACACGCACACCGTGGTTAGCCGATAATTTATCGACATAGCTTTGCATGCTCTCCATACTGGAATGCGCAACCATCCACACTTGCGCCCCTTGCTTGGCTGCAATCAAGGCTGCAGTTGAGCCCACTGTGCCACTGGCCCCAAAAATCGCAATGGTTTCATTGCCAAGCGCGCCACCTTGTTTTTTTAGGTGATGATCGACTTTGGCCAACATGGCTGCGGCAGTGGTAAATGCACCGGAGGGGTCAGAGAAGGTATGGCATTCAAATGGGGTAAACATGGCACTGCGCGCTTGCTTTTGCATTTCGAGCGCCACTTGAATATCCCGACCACCAAAAAACAAGGCTTGTTGTTTCAGACCGCTGGGGCTACGTGAAAAAATCGCATCTTGCGTCAGTGCAACAATTTCACTCAATGTGACATCGGTATAAGAGATGATCTTTTCATAGCCGGCATCAAACGCCATGTTCACATCGAACGGACTGGCATTTTTTGCGGCAGTAAACAAATGCATGATGCTGGTTTTTTTCATCGCTCCCCCGAGAGGTGGTTAAATCGTTGTTGTGATTGTGCAGTCAAGACATGTCACGTTTTGAAGCATTAATTGCAATATACACAGTCCACGCACAGTTTAAAATCAAAAGTAAGCCAACAAAATCAACACTTATTCAAAAAAGCACACGCCACGAAACAAAAACAATGTGCGAATCAACGCGCTTTAGCTGGTGTTTGCACAAGACTGGGGGTTTCAATGCGTCACGAAGTCTGCAAAGCGCATGCTCGCGGCGCAGCTTTTAATTAAAACCAAAGGTATCACCCTATCACATACACCGATGCTTGGCTTTGATACCTCGCAAATACTCATGGAATGCGGTTTTACAGTGCTTGATTACAGAATGACGGCGGGTTGATTCACCGCCGCCGTGACTTTAAATTGCAAAGTGGGCTGTGCCGCAAAGTGTTGTTCACATTGTGCCTGAAGGGCATCTGCGGCGGCACGACTTTCACACAACACAAACCCTGTCGGGCCCCATGAGGTTTGTCCCACGCCGACATGTCCCCAAGACTCGCAGTGCGCCATGACATTCGCAACCCGTGGGCTGGCATATGCGCCACCTTGCGCTGGGGCAAAATAGTTTGCATTGTAGCGCTGTAAATCGGCCACAAAGCCACTAAAACCAGCAAAGTCGCGCTCTATTAATGCCGGG
>JAIXZQ010000110.1 GCA_027489475.1 Methylophilus sp. | reverse complement strand
TACGTGAAGGCACCGAGCAGGCGCGTGAAGTGGCTGCCAAAACCATGAGCGAAGTGCGCGCAGCACTGGGCTTGAGCTACTTTTAAGCGACGCTTGCACCAATTCATATGAGCCGCGGCTTTGTCAAAGAAGACGATTTAGAACTGGCAGGCACCGACCTGCCAGAGCGCCCGCTGAGCCCACATCCCAACTACGTCACCCCACACGGCTTACAGCAGTTGCAGCAACGCTTGCAGGCTTTGGAGGCAGAGAGACAACGCTATGTGGGTCGCAAAGAAGACCCGCAAGCGCAACAAAAACTGGCAGAAATCGAGCGTGACAGGCGCTACTATGCCGCGCGGCTCGAATCTGCCCAATTGGTGGATCCGGCGCAACAATCCGGAGATACGGTACTTTTTGGTGCACGGGTTACCGTAGAAGATGAACAAGGCGACAGCCATGTGTTTCATATCGTCGGCGAAGATGAAGCCGACATTGCGCTGGGAAAAGTCAGTGTTGTTTCGCCCGTGGCCAAAGCCCTGCTGGGCCGAAAAATAGGTGACAGCACGCAATGGCAACGTCCAGCTGGCCCGCTTACATTAACAATATTAGAAGTTACCTACTGAAAGTTTTATGAACGTCACCCAAGCTATCCAATCGCGTCGCTCTATTAAAAGCTTCGATGCCACGCACCGCATGACACCCACCGAAATCGAGCATTTGTTATCGCTCACCATGCTGTCACCCACCGCCTTTAATATTCAGCACTGGCGCTTTGTGGTGGTCACCGATCCTGCATTGCGGGCACAAATTCGCGCTGTGAGCTGGAATCAAGCCCAAGTGACCGATGCCTCACTGCTAGTCATCTTAACGGCTGACCTCAACGCGTGGCAAAAAGACCCGGCCCGTTACTGGGTCAACGCGCCTCAACCCGTCAGCGATTATCTGGTGAAGGCGATACATGATTATTACACCGACCATCCGCAAGCCCAGCGTGATGAAGGCATGCGCTCTGCCGGCATGGCGGCCATGACCTTGATGCTGGCAGCCAAAGAAATGGGCTATGACACCTGCCCTATGGATGGCTTTGATTTTGAAGCGGTGGCCAAATTGATTAATCTGCCTGCCGACCATGTGCCAGTCATGTTTGTGGTGGTAGGCAAGGCGCTGGAAGAGGCCAAACCCCGTGGCGGCCAACTGCCCATGGACGAAGTAGTGATTTACAACCGCTTTTAGGCACAACCTAGGCTGGCTTGATTGCACCTGCAGCTCAGCCGATGCAACCATTTAAAACAAGATTGAACATTACAACAGAATTGAACATTACAACAGGATTAATCAAAGGGATGACATGTTAATTGCGAACAATATCACCATGCAGTTTGGTGCCAAGCCGCTGTTTGAGAACATTACAGTGAAATTTGGTGACGCCAACCGCTATGGCTTGATTGGTGCCAATGGCTGCGGAAAATCCACTTTTATGAAGATTTTGGCAGGCGTACTTGAGCCTTCGAGTGGCAATGTCACCATAGACACCAATGAACGCATGGCCTTCTTAAAACAAGACCAGTTTGCCTATGAAGACCAGCGCGTGCTGGATGTGGTGATGATGGGGCATGAGCAAATGTGGGCCGCCATGCAAGAGCGTGATGCCATCTATGCCAATTTGGAGGCGACCGAAGATGATTATATGCGGGCTGCCGAACTGGAAAACGTGTTTGCAGAATATGACGGCTATACCGCTGAATCACGCGCTGGTGAATTGTTACTCGGCGTGGGCATCCCCACCGAACAACACACCGGTTTAATGAGCGCGGTGGCCCCGGGCTGGAAACTACGCGTGTTGCTGGCACAGGCCTTGTTTGCCAACCCGGACATTTTGTTGCTGGATGAACCGACCAACAACTTGGACATCAACACCATCCGCTGGCTGGAAGATGTGCTGAACAACCGCAACTGCACCATGATTATCATCTCGCATGACCGCCACTTTTTAAACCAAGTATGTACGCATACCTGCGACATGGACTACGGCACCTTAAAAGTCTACCCAGGCAACTATGATGACTACATGGAAGCCTCACAAGCGGCGCGCGCGCAACAGGCCAAAGATAACCAGCGCGCCAAAGACAAAGTCGCCGAACTGCAAGAGTTTGTGCGGCGTTTCTCGGCCAACAAATCCAAAGCCAAGCAGGCCACCAGCCGCATGAAGATGATAGACAAGATTAAGATTGAGGAATTTAAACCCTCAAGCCGACAATATCCGTTTATCCGCTTTGAGTATGACGAGCGCGAAAAACTGCACCGTAACGCCTTAGAGGTCGAGCATCTAACCCATGGCTACGACCATCCTTTGTTTAAAGACTTTAGTATCATCATCGAGGCCGGTGAAAAGGTGGCCATTATTGGTGAAAACGGCATTGGTAAAACTACATTGCTGCGCTGTTTGGCCGGGGATGTAACCCCAAATAAAGGCCAAATCAAATGGGCCGAAAAGGCCAAGCTCGGCTATTTTGCACAAGACCATGAGTATGAGTTTGAGCAAGGCGAACCACTGTTTGAGTGGATGACGCAGTACACGCAAGAAGGCGATGATGACCAAGCTGTACGTAGCATGCTGGGACGTCTGTTGTTTAGTGGTGAAGAAACCAAGAAATCGGTCAAAGTGCTGTCTGGCGGGGAAAAAGGCCGCATGCTCTACGGCAAACTGATGTTGGGCCGTACCAATGTGTTGCTGATGGACGAACCGACCAACCATATGGATATGGAGTCTATCGAAGCCCTAAATACGGCCCTAGACCGCTATAAAGGGACTTTGATTTTTGTCAGCCATGACCGTGAGTTTGTCAGCTCGATTGCCAACCGTGTGTTGGAAATCAAGCCCGAAGGCATCATCGACTATCGTGGCAACTATGAGGACTATCTGGCCAGTCAAGGCATCGAGTAATCGGATACACGCCGTTACAATCGCGGCGTGTGCGGACATACGGCCGATACATACAGGTGTTTTAATACGTCCATTGCCAGAAGGCAATCAGACTGTAGATAAACAGCAGCTCACCCCGCCTGTGACCTGCGATTAGACACCGAAAGGACGACCGTATGAATCGTATTGCCTTATTGCTTACCAGTGCGCTGATGTTGTCCAGCGCCTTTGCCTGGGCCTCCCCCGAAGACTTCAGCATTCAAACGCCGCCTGCAGGCGAGAGACCGCTCTCACCCGCAGACCGGCATGCCCGCCCCGGCCACGTTGACCGCGCACAGTGGCAAGCGATAATGCAGGCGCGCTTTGAACAGCAACAACAGACGCTGCATACCCTGCTGGCACTCAACAGCAGCCAAGAGGCCGCTTGGCAAAGCTACCAAGCGCAACTAAAATCTTTGCAGACAGCGGCAAAGCCACCCGCCCGCGCGGCACTCAAAACGCAGGACACCTTACAACGGCTAGACACCCTGCAAGCTTGGGAGGCCCAGCGTGCTAAACTGCAACAAGAACGTGCGCAAGCGATTCGCAGCTTTTATACTCAGCTCACCGACGCACAGAAAAAAATATTTGATGTCCATGGGTTTCCGCATTCAGCCCAGCAAGGCCATGACCTGCCCACAGGCGCTTAAACGTTTGCGCTGTGTTGCGATGGCGTTTGCTCAGGCCTCCCAACTGATGCAGTGCGACACCGCACCCCATTGCATTAATCACTATGCGCACCGCCGCCAGTCTATGTATGCTGGCTGGCGGTCTTTTTGTTTACCCAAAGAAGGCCTGACGCCCCATGCAAGACCCCATGACGGATATTCATGTTCTGGTTGTGGATGATGATGATGCCATCCGTGATTTGCTCTGTGAATTTTTGCAGGACAATCAGCTGAGTACGCAGCAAGCTGCTAACCACACCGAATTGTGGCAAGCACTCCAGCAACGCAGCCCGGATGTCATCGTGCTAGATATCAATATGCCCCAGCGTAACGGCATAGACTGTTGCCGCGATTTACGCGCGGATCCACAGACCCGGCTAATCCCTATCATCATGCTCACCGCGCGTAGCAGCTCGCTGGATACCATCATGGGACTGGAAACCGGTGCCGATGACTATGTGGGCAAACCCTTTGAACCGCTGGAATTGTTGTCCCGCATCCGCAGCGTGGTCAGACGCGCCCGCATGCATGCCGCGCAGGATTCAGCTTTAGTCGAGATGCGCGCAACCCTTGACGGCTTGCCAGAGCCCAGCCATTTGCGGCTCATCCGCTTTAATCAATGGACACTGGACCTGCACAACCGCACCTTAATTGATGCGCAAAATGCTTGTATTGCGCTATCAAATGCCGAGTTTAAATTTTTGCGCTTTATGCTGTTGCACGCCAACCGCACCTTGAGCCGCGATCAGTTGATGGAAGAGATGCATGGACGCGAAGCCGGTCCATTTGACCGTTCGATAGACTTACAAGTCAGCCGTCTACGGCAAAAGCTTGAAAACGACCCCAAACATCCCAGCATGATAAAAACCCTGCGTAATGAAGGCTACCTGCTCACCGCAGACGTGGTCTATGTCAAATAAGGCGCGGCCGTGAAACAGTTACCGGATACCATGTCGGTACGCATTTT
>JAIXZQ010000198.1 GCA_027489475.1 Methylophilus sp. | reverse complement strand
TTTGTGCAGTTTATCGACACCTCAGCCTTGGGAAGCATTAATAGCGTCAGCATTTATAACGGTGTTGCCGCTTTGGCCATTGAAAATTCAACACGTACCAATGCCGGCGTGGTGCAGCTCTACGATACCAGCAGCCGTAGCCTATTGTCTGGCGTCAACACCATCGCCGTGGGTGCTTTGCCAGATATGTTGACGTTTACTCCGGATGGTAGCAAATTGCTGGTCGCTAACGAGGGGACCCCCACCACCTATGGCGCACGTATTGGTACCAGTACGCCGCGTGTCTATGATGCAGCGTTAAACGATCCGGTGGGCAGCGTCACCATTATTGATATGGCCACTCGCAGTGTCTCTGCCACGGCCAGTCTAGCCGGTGTACCTACCTCTGGTGCTAATATCCGTATGAATACCGGCATGGACTTTGAGCCAGAATACATTGCCGTCAGCGCAGATGGCAGCAAAGCCTATGTGACCTTACAAGAAGCTAATGCCATCGGTATTTTGGATCTGAAAACCAGTGCGTTTACTAATGTGGTTGGGCTGGGGGTCAAAGATTTCAGTCTACCTGGAAACACCCTAGACCCAAACAATAATGGTAGTGTGAGCTTTATTAACGCCAACGTAAAAGGCTTATATATGCCTGATGGGATTGCAGCTTATTCATCCGGCGGAAATACTTATCTGGTGATGGCGAATGAAGGGGACTTTCGTGAAGAAGATGGCGACCGTTCTGCAGCAAATACCTTAATTGGCAGCGGAAATATCTTGAGCAATCTGCGTATTTCAAATACGGACTCTACTGCCAGCGATTTATATGTGGCCGGTGCGCGTTCTTTCAGCATTCGTGATGCCAATGGTGCACTGGTATATGACAGCGGAGATATTCTGGATAAAGAAGCATTTGCACGCGGCATTTACGATGATGCGCGTAGTCGCGACAAAGGGGTAGAGCCTGAAGGCGTGGAGTTATTGACCTTGGATGGTCGAACGATCGCTGCGATTGGTTTGGAGCGAACCACCCGCTCGGCGATTGCCTTGTTTGATGTCACTGATCCGACCAAAGCCAGCTTTATCGATATGATTGTGGCAGACACCAATCAAGAGATTGCACCAGAGGGCTTAAAAGCCTTTGTCATGGATGGCAAAACCTATCTGGCCTTTTCAAGCGAGACGAGACTCACCGCGAGTGGCTTCACTAACACTTCGCTGTATCAAATCAGCGCAGTCCCCGAGCCATCTTCTGCCGTGATGCTGGGCTTAGGCGTGTTGGCGATGGTGGGCATACGCCGTCGCCATACCATGCAGTAAGCGGATATCAGTCGTCTATCATCATGTAGGGCCGCAGGGTAGCTGCGGCCCTTTTTCATGCAAAAAAAGCGCTTAAACCGTAGTTTTATCGACGTCAGCTTACCCCCATGCTTACACTCCCCCCCGCTGTGCGTTCTGCGCTATAATTTGGGGCACAAATTTCTAACGCTATGGGATTGGGATATGTCAGAAAATAGTCAGGGTTCAAGTATGAAAGAGTTAATCATTGCGATTCCAGGGGCCATTGTTGGCTTTACATTGCTGGTGTCGGTGCTTGCTTATTTGTTTGGTGTGGTAGGCAGTGAAAAGCCAGCCACTGAAAAAGATGCCGCTGCGGCAGCAGAACAAAAAGTCGTCGCTAATATTCAACCGGTCGCCAGTGTAGAAGTCGCAGAAGCTGCAGGCGCGCATGTTGAAAAAGGCGGTGAAGAAATTGTTAAAGGCGTGTGTATCGCCTGTCATGGCGTAGGGGCGTTGGGTTCACCTAAGCTCGGCGATGCAGCAGCTTGGGCACCGCGCATTGCACAAGGCTATGAGACTTTGGTGAAGCATGCGATTGAAGGGATTCGTAGTATGCCTGCCCGCGGTGGCAATGCCGAGTTAACCGATCATGAAGTGGCCGATGCCGTGGCTTATATGGCAAACCAGGCCGGCGCAAAATTTGATGCTGCGAGCCTGAAAAAATAATGTGCTATGCTCACAAAAGCCGCTTTTTCAAGCGGCTTTTTTTATCACTTGGGCCTGCGAAAACCGGCAGTGCTAGGGCAGATTGGCGCCAACATTCTTGTTTGGGGTTGCAGGGCGTTTGACGTATCTATGATATTGCATTTGTGTGGCCATCACCCATGAACAGGCAGTTAGACGCACTCGCCGGCTAGACTGAACAAGCCGATAGACGTAATAAACGGATAAACAAGGCACGATTATGGCACGCTATGCAATTGGCGATATTCAAGGCTGCTATCACTCGTTGATGCAGCTGTTAACCCAGATAGCCTTTGATCCCGGGGTGGATACCCTCTGGCTGGTAGGTGACTTGGTGAATCGTGGCACCGGCTCGCTCTCTGTGTTGCGCTGGGTGACGACGCATGCGGACAGTGTGCGTGTGGTGCTGGGTAATCATGATTTGCACACCCTTGCGGTGTCACATGAGATTAAGCCTCCGCATCGTTTTGATACTTTGACGGAGTTATTACAGGCGCCTGATGCCGCCAACTTATTGGCTTGGTTGCGCCAGCAACCGCTGATGGTACTAGAAGCGGATTACGCCATGGTTCATGCCGGGCTGTATCCGCAATGGACCCTGGCACAGGCGCGTGCCTATGCGCAAGAGGTTGAGGCCGTATTGCAATCCCCCGACTATGTGATGTTTTTGCAGCAGATGTATGGCAATCAACCGGCCGCATGGGATGAACAGTTACAGGGTTGGGATCGCTATCGTGCCATCACCAATGGTTTCACCCGCATGCGATTGCTAGATAGTGCAGGGCAGATGGAATTTGCCTTTAAAGGGGAGTTGCCAGATATCCCGGCAGGCTATCACCCTTGGTTTAAATCACCGCAACGACGGTCTGCTGCCGAGCAACCCTGCTTGTTGTTTGGCCATTGGTCAGCGTTGGGGCTCTATCAGGGCGAGGGGGTGATTGGACTGGATACCGGCTGCTTATGGGGTCGACAACTGACGGCCTATGATTTGGATCGTAAGCAATTTACCCAAGTGGGCTTAGACCCGCGTGACCGTCCTGCAAGCAGCAAGACAGACTAGGACCTGGATGACATCGTGAGTGAGCTATATTGGGTAGCCACCGCCGCCTTGCTGGCCGGCATGGTGGATGCAATGGTGGGCGGTGGCGGATTGCTCACCGTGCCTGCCTTGTTGTCCGGCTATCCGAATGTTGCGCCAGTGGTGTTATTAGGCACCAATAAATGCTCCAGTCTGCTGGGGACCACCGTTGCAGCTTGGCAGTATAGTCGTCAGGTGAGGTTGGATTGGCACTGGCTGGCGCCAGCAGCGGTCATGGCTTTTGTTGGAGCATGTATTGGCGCGGCCAGTGTGGGTGTTGTGCCTGCGTTGGGCTTGCGCCTAGTGTTGCCTGTGCTGCTCAGCATGGTTTGGGTCATGGTGTGGTGGTCACCACAATTGGGTGTGACCGCAAGTAGACCGCCTTGCAACAACAAGCAATCACGTGCTTGGCCATTGGCTGTGGCAGCGCTGATTGGGTGGTATGACGGATTTTTTGGCCCAGGCACTGGCAGTTTTTTGATTTTTTGGCTGGTGCGTGGCCGCGGCTTGGATTTTTTACAGGCTTCTGCCTCCGCCAAGGTGCT
>JAIXZQ010000184.1 GCA_027489475.1 Methylophilus sp. | reverse complement strand
CGTGCCAAAGCATCCCTTTGGTTGTTGGCGTGGATGGTGGCGAGAAAAACTTCATGGCCAGTATTCATGGCCTGCAACATATCCAAGGCTTCAGAGCCACGTTCTTTACCCACAATAATGCTGTCTGGCCGGTTCGGTAGCGCATTACGCACCAAGGCTATTTGCGTGACATCAGAAATCCCCTCACTATTAGGCGGGCGCATCACTAGGAGCGCTACATATGGTTGTTGCAAACGCAATTTAGCCGAATCTACAATGGTGTCAATCTGTTTATCTTTAGGAATGAACCCGGTACTAGATTTAACTTGGCAATCTTGATTTTTTATTTGCAGTATGTATCACAGGTCATAAAGAAGACTTAATTCAGTCAAGCAAACGCTTCATTTCTTAAACCGCTGTAACACATATGCGACCATGCCATTGGCGAGTTCTTGTTCACCAAAAAACAAAGCAGCGTCAATGTCTTTTTGCAGGCGCTGATATGCATCTTCGTGATGGGTACGTATTACCACCTCAATGTCGGGTTTGAGTTGTTTGGCAATGTCAACCATTTTGCGGATATCGATGGTGTCTGGCGTGGCGATAATTAGCATGGCGGCGTTGGCGATGTGTGCTTGTATCAATACCATGGGGTCAGCAGCATTGCCTGAGACGGCAGGCTGACCATCTTTACGTAGCTTTTCGACGGTTTCTCGGTTTTGTTCGGCAACCACAAACGGGATATCCGCACTGTGCAGGGCGTGAGCGATACGCTTGCCTACTCGGCCATAACCGACTAACACAACTTGTCCCTCTAAAAACTTGCGCTCGGTGCTCATCGGCAATTCGCCGTAGGGGTCTTGGCGTAAAGACAATTTACGTGCTGTGTCAGAGTTACGCACAATCCATTGTGACAAGGGCTGCACGGAGGCGAATACCAACGGGTTAAGCGCTATTGAAATCAGTGCGCCCGCCAGCACCAAACTCATACCGTCTGTGGAAAGCAGTTGCAACGAGACGCCTAGACCCGCCAGAATAAAAGAGAATTCTCCGATTTGTCCCAAGCTCGCGGCCACGGTCATCGCAGTACTGAGGGGATAACGCAGCGCCAATACGATGAAGATTGCGGCTAGAGATTTGCCGATAATGATAATGCCGACCACAGTCAGCACTTGTAGCGGTTGCTTTATTAAGATGCTGGGATCAAACAACATGCCTACCGAGACAAAAAATAGCACAGCAAAAGCGTCTCTAAAAGGCAATGAATCTTCGGCCGCACGGTGACTGAATTCTGATTCTCGCATAATCATGCCTGCGAAAAAGGCACCCAGTGCAAATGAAACATGAAATAGTGCCGAAGCAAAAAACGCTACACCTATGGCAACGGCAATCACCGCGAGTGTAAACAATTCGCGCGAACCAGTACCTGCCACATACCAGAGTAGCCAGGGCAGTACCCGTTTACCTACCACCAACATCAGGGCAATAAAGCCTACGACTTCAATCAAGGTCACAGCAAGGGTCTGCCACAAGCTATGACTGGCGTTTGCGTCGCCATGTCCAGCGAGTACACCCGCCAGTGCTGGTAACAGCACCAGTACCAACACGGTCACCATGTCTTCAACCACGAGCCAGCCGACAGCGATTTTGCCATTCATAGACTCGAGCAGGTGGCGAGATTCAAGCGCTTTAAGTAATACCACAGTGCTCGCGCAAGATAACGATAGGCCAAACACCAGCCCTTCACCTGTGGGCCAGCCCCAGCTACGCGAAACCAGCATACCCAATAACGTTGCCAGCGCCATTTGCGCTAAAGCCCCAGGCAGGGCAATGCGTTTTACCGAGAGCAAGTCTTGCACTGAAAAATGCAGGCCGACGCCAAACATCAGTAGCATGACGCCGATTTCAGAAAGTTGTGAGGCAATGGTCAGATCGGCCACAAAGCCCGGTGTTGCAGGCCCAATAATGATGCCAGCCAGCAGATAACCAATCAACGCGGGGAGTTTGAATTTTTCGGCTATCAGGCCAAATACCAGTGCCAATGCAAATGCCGCGGCAATAGTGGTAATGAGTGTGAGGTTGTGGTCCATGGTCTCTGGGGACTACTTATATACTTAGCGTAATTTACGGGTCAGTACGGCTGCATGGTATTGTCTTAATGCTCACGAGTCAGGGGAGAGCATTCTTTCAACAATATGTGCTGCACAAGCGTCTGATTAATTGAAATAAATACACAATGCCATCATGCCTAAGCAGCAGTGGGGCGTCAATCTGTGTGTGCGGAATGTGAAATCAGTGGTTGCTAAGTGGGGATGCTGCTTTGGAAAGGTGCAGGTGGTGTAATGTGTGTATGCGCGCTGGGAACAGTGGGCTAGCTGCGCACCCATTGCATTTTGATATTCGGCGTGCGTCCGTGTTGCGGCTGTACGATGTCACATTGCAAAATTTCGCAACGCCAGTACATTTGGCGAATCTTCTCATCGGCCTCTGCACGCGATTTGCCATACACCTGAAGATTTTCCACCAATACGCCGTTTGCACTGCGTATGGTGTACAAATATTTTCCTGAGAATTCCATCATGTGAGCGCCACCCCTGACGTTTTTTTGTAATTGTTATACGCCGTAATCTTATGATAATGCGTACAGTAACAGACAAATAAGCCTCTGTATATATTCTTAACGGCAGTATTTTCATGTACTTCAATCGCTTAGATGGTTTTTTGCATAAAACACCTGTGTTTTGAGCGCTAACTTAATCTTTTCAGCACATTAAGCATCATTGAGGCTATTGAAGGATGTTTAAGCTTTGGTATTAAAACAGTGCACGCCATGATTAAAATGCATTAAAGCCCCAAAGCTGCGTATAATGATGTCCAGCGTATTTATCACCAATCAATTTACGCTTCTCATCGATTACGTTTTTTCCTCGTTCGTCCAGATTGGGGTTGCGCCTAGCAACCGACCAACGTCTTAAT
>JAIXZQ010000288.1 GCA_027489475.1 Methylophilus sp. | reverse complement strand
TCTTTTTTCTCTGCACTGAGTTTATCAAAGCAATAGGGGCACGAAATACCGGCTTCATATTGCGGACTTTGCATTTCTTCTTTGGTGAGCGGCATGCGGCAGGCGTAGCATTGGTCATGCTCGCCGACTGCGAGTCCATGTTTGACGGCGACGCGCTGGTCGAACACAAAACACTCGCCCTGCCACAGGCTTTGCTCAGGTGGCACGGTTTCAAGATATTTGAGAATGCCGCCTTGCAGGTGATATACCTCTTCAAAGCCTTGTTGTTTCATGTAAGACGAGGCTTTTTCACAACGGATGCCGCCGGTGCAAAACATGGCAACTTTTTTGTGTTTAGTTTTATCCAGATGTTCTGCCACAAACTTGGGAAACTCTCTAAAGGTGGTGGTTTTCGGGTCGACTGCACCCTGAAAAGTACCAATATGCACCTCGTAGTCATTGCGGGTATCCAGCACCACCATCTCGGGGTCTGAGATAATTGCGTTCCAATCTTCGGGCTTCACATAGGTGCCCACCACCAGATTAGGGTCTACCTCGGGCACCCCCATGGTGACGATTTCTTTTTTCAGCTTGACCTTCATGCGGTAAAACGGATGCGTGTCTGACCACGATTCTTTATGCTCTAAGTCAGCCAGCCGCGGGTCGCTACGCAAATACGCCAATACCGCACGGATATTTGCCTCCGGCCCGGCAATGGTGCCGTTGATGCCTTCTTTGGCCAGCAATAAAGTGCCCTTGATTTGCTGCTGCTGACAAAAAGCCAGCAAGGTGGGCTGCATGGCTTGGTAATCCTCTAGCGTCACAAATTTGTATAAAGCGGCGGTTAAAAACTGATTCATGCGGAGTCGAGTCAAGAGTAAAACCATGATTTTACCACTGCAAGCCTGTGAGGCAAAAAATGAAAACCGGGCGCGAGGCCCGGTTATGGGTTTGTCTTGCCGCAAACGCTAGGGCTGAAGCCAGAGAATCTCGCCTTTTCCCAAGCTACCCATATCACCCATCCAGCGCTGTACGCGTAGCGTGTTGACCTTGGCAAACTGGCTATTCAGCGGTTTAAATGACTGATACAGCAGCTTTAAAAACGGCAGACTGTGTAACCCACAATCACTCCATGTTGCAGTGAGTTTGGGAGCCTGCGCGAGCAAGACCGTGCCGCGCCGCATGCCGTAACCAAGATAGTCACCGGTGCGGCCGAGCACGCCTAAGGTGCCCGCTTGCATGTCCGAGGCACAATAGGCGCCTACATCGCCATCAATCAGCAGCAAGCCGCGGCGCATGCGGTCACCTACCCGATCTCCGGCATGACCATGACACAGCAACACCCCTTGTTGCATCTGTGCGCCCAAAAAATCCCCCGCTTGGGCCGTCACTGTCAATGTGCCGCCTTGCATGGCAAAGCCAATGTAATGATGCTGTGCGCCAGTGTGATGCATGACCAGTTCTGCGGCTGCCACGGTGTCATCCACACTGACGGCAAACGCATCGCCCACCTTGAGATTGGCGGTGAGCGGCAATGCCGCAATCTCATCCGCGGTTTTGCCTTGCAACGCCATGGGGGTCAGCGCGCGGCAATCCAGCGGCCGCGCGATGGCTTTGGCATTTAAGATGATTTGGCTCATGCTGCCTCCCCACGCAAAATTGGACGCAATTTAAAATGATGTTGCCCCAGCTTGCCGCCATAATTGCCAGCTGAAATCCGCAGGATGCCCTGCTTAGGCCCCAAGCCACAGGCGGCCTCTATGCCTGCTTTCATGGCGACGGCAATGTCATCAAAGGTCAGGCCATTGACGACGATTTCCATCACGCTTTCTATACGTGGGTCGAGTTCAGACTTGACGACCCCTTTTAAGGTGGGGCAAAACGCGTCATTGGTGCTGGCAAACATTTTGGGATATTTGCTGCCTACTTTAGACCCTGAACGCACCACGCCGCCCGGAAACGGCATAATGACATTGGGAAACACACGCATGGCGTCTATGGCCGCCTCGCAGGCGGTGAGCACCTGTGCCTGACTGGCGCCCAATACCAAAAAGTTGCCGCCACCAATAGCACGCACCATGCCGGTGGTTTCTTCGGTTAAAAACTCGCCATCCATGACCGGGATACGCCAGTAGCGTCTGAGTTTGCCCTGTGCATCGGGCAGTTGTTTTGAGATTTGGTAGCCATCGCCAAAAAAACGCAAATGCTTCCCCAGACTGATGCTGTCTTCAGCGTCTATGCCGGCAAAGGCAGCCGCGGTTGGACAGGTGAGAATACACTGCCCCATCCGGGTTTCGAGCTGCTGCATCAGCACTTTGCTGCCCATGGCAAACAGCAACACACTGAGGCCGGGACGACCATCAGGGGTGGTCTCTGCACTGAGTTCACGTTCTATGCCCGCCTCTACCCCACAGCCAATCACGCTGGTGGCAAAGCCGGTCATGGCATTGGCCGCGTGATACGCCCAGCGCAGGTTTTGCGCCGTAATCAGCACGCGGGTGGCGCGCATATTAAAGGCTTCGGCAAACGTATCGTCGATTTCTACACCGTTGAGCTGCATGCTTACCCCTGTGTATGGTTGATGACATGATTGCGGCCATCTTCCGCAATCTGGTCGTTAGCAATTTTAAAATTGGCCATTTGCAGGGTGTGAAAGCGGTCAAAATACTGCTTGAGATCGCGTTCTATGCCCCAGTCAAAGGCAGGTTTAACGGTATGGGTCGCCCCCCATACCACTTTAATCACCTCGCCATCGCGCACCACCAACTGGCCATCTTTAAACACCAAATCGGGTTTGGCAAACATGGCTTCTTTATCATCCTGCTCGGTGTACACCGTGATATCTGCAGCGGCGCCTATGCCCAAATGACCGCGGTCACGCAGACCAATCAACTTGGCCGGCGCAGCACGCGTCATGATCGCAATCTCATACAGACTGTATTCCCGGGTCAGCGATTTGAGGTTGCTCATGGCTTGCGCATCCAGATTCAGCTTATCAAACATCTCGTTACGGAAGGTTCTGTCCATCAGCAAGCGAATCAGATGCGGGTAGCTGGTAAACGGTGCGCCATTCGGATGGTCGGTGGTTAAAAACACGCGCCAAGGGTCCTCTACACTGAGAAAAACCTCTAGGCCAATCGCCCATTGCAAGGCGTTGACATAGTTTTGGTCACGGTATTTAAACGGCACGACGCCACAGCCTGCGTCACATTCAATGTCCATGATGACCGATTTTTTCGGGTTGGCCACCTTGGCATTCAGATGTTGCATCATATTATCGCCCGAGGCGGTCACTGTCTGACCAAACAGAATTTGCCCAACATCAGCGGTGATATGTGCTTGCCGGTTAATCGCCTCGGCAATCTGCGCGGCGGCTGAGGAAAATTTCTTGTCGCCCTCGGTGCCATAGCTGTGAAACTGGATATGCGTCAAATGCATAGGAATGCCATCGCTGGCGCCCATGGTGTCCAAGGTGGTCTGAAAATTACCGGCGA
This sequence comes from Methylophilus sp., assembly GCA_027489475.1. Lineage (GTDB taxonomy): Bacteria > Pseudomonadota > Gammaproteobacteria > Burkholderiales > Methylophilaceae > Methylophilus. The sequence continues at coordinate 2,846 of JAIXZQ010000288.1, read as the reverse complement.
CACCGAGGTTATTACAGTGCACATGCAAAGGCTTGGCAATGCCGAGGTCATGTACGGCACGACTGAGTGCCTGCAAAATCCGGCGCGGCGTGACCTGATAAAAGCTGTGCATTTGGTCTAGGTCTTGTCTGCGCTGGTTAAACTTAAACGCCGAGATCCCGCCCGGGTTCACCACTTTAATGCCTATGGTCTGCGTGGCATGCAGCACCCAAGCGACATAATCGTTAATGGTTTTTTGGTCGGCCTGTTGGCTAAGCAGGCGCAAGAAATAATCATCGTTGCCCAGCATGGCATAGCCGCCCTTATCAATCATGGGCGTGTCGCCCATCTCTAGATGGGCTTGACGCGCATTGACCGCCAAAATGGCTGGCTCAAACGCGGCGGTATAGCCCATCTCGATATAGCGCATACCCGTGTCGGTGGTACTGGGGGTGGCGGGATGACTGCAATTCGGGCCGCAAATATGTGCCTCAGGCTCTTGCAGGCGTCGCATTTCTTGATATTCAGGCAACAACATGCGGGCAAGATTGACCTTGCCGCCGCCAATATGGCTGTGCATATCGATGGCCCCTGCCATCACAATCTTACCCTGCAAATCAAATATGTGGTCGATTTTTTCACTGTCAGCGGGTGCATTCACCAGCCGTCCATCACGGATATACAGCGTGCGCACTTCACCATTCACCCCATGCGCGGGATCAATAACGCGGGCATTTTTAAGAACGGTGATCATGCACGAACTCCTTCTAAAGCACTGACAAGCCTCGCCACAATCTCTGACAGCGTTGGCTGAGCGGTGGCGGTGACTGCCGACAACGGCAAGGTCACTGAGCCATCAACGCGGAATTGTTGGCCCGCGCTATCCAAGCCCGGGGTGGCGATGGGGATAAACACCGCAGGCGGCGAAGACAGTACGGCATCTGCCGGCCCTAACACCAACGTGGGGCCGTCAAATAAAGGCGGTGACTGCTGTGGACTAAAACTATTCACCCATACCAGCGCATCATGATTAGCCAACTCAGGGGCTTGCGGAATCACGCCTTGCAACCAGGTGTGAGCGTAATTCACACTGGTATCGCCATCGCTGCCACCTAGGGGCAAGCCCATGGCGCGAGACTGTTGATTGAGTGCGGCCACCGTTTCGCACAGGGTTTCAATGGTGAGGTCAGCATGCACATCATGCAAGTCTTTGGCCACCCAAGCCAGCGTCGCGTAATGCGCGGCTTTTAAGGTTTGGGCCAGCGCTTGCAGGGTTTCTAGCGGCACCCCTGCCACTTCAGGCTGTGTCACCGGTCTTTCTAATATAAAGGCACGCAGCGCAGAGACCACGGCAGGAATCGCCGACGCCTCACAAACCACATGGTGTGGCGCACGTCCATCTGGTGCTGTGCCGGGCTGGGTATTTAAATGCTGCGGACCAATATAAATAATCTGTCTGACCTGCGGCGCAGTAAACATAGCTTCATCCACCCAAATCACGCGCTCAAAAAAGCGTGGATTGTGGCTGACCACATCGGTGCCGACCAACAGCAACACATCACAACGGTTACGTACTTCGGTCAAGGTGGTGGTTTGCCAGCCGCGATGTTGTAACACCTGCATATTGCGCAAGGTGCTGGCGGCATTTAGATGTGTCACCGTGGCGTGCGTGTGACGCGCCAAACTTACCAAGGCGCGCGCACCATGCACATCGGTACTACATCCAGCAATCAGCGGCGCATGGGCTTGTTGCAATAAGCGGGCAGCGGCGTCTATGGCTGCCGTCAATGAAACGGCTTGCCCACACACTTGTGGCGGGGTTGCAGGCACAGGGCGTGCATAAAACCGCGCGGCACGTTCACAGCTTAAGGTCTGGCTGGTAATCGCCGAGGCAGCAATATCGTCACATAACAGCCCACATGCCGGACAGGTATGCAAGGTGGAGGAAGGCGTCGTCATGTCGGTTGTCTTTCTAAAAGCGTGTTGTTCACGCACACGGTCTTCTTCAAACGCCCATCAGCGGTGTACTCTGAGAGGCGGCTAGCCACATCATAAAACAACTCTGCCGCTAGCTTAGAAAAAAATAAACGCAGGAATGCCCGCTTGATTCTGCGCTTAACAGGCAACTCGCTGCTTATCACGGCCTCACTTTCATCGTCGTCGCCTGCTGCCAGTGTTCAAAAGCTGCACACTACCTGCTGACAAGACGATGTTTGCGTTTCTCTCTCTGAGCAAAAAATAGTAGAATGCTGGTTTGTTTTTTATTCAATCAATTATTGGAGTTAGCATGGCTATCGAGCGCACCATCAGCATTATCAAACCAGACGCAGTTGCAAAAAACGTGATTGGTCAGATTTACACCCGTTTTGAAAACGCTGGCTTGAAGATTGTCGCTGCCAAAATGGCGCACCTGAGCAAAGCCGAAGCAGAAGGCTTTTACGCAGTGCACAAAGAGCGTCCTTTCTTTAACGATTTGGTCAGCTTTATGACCTCTGGCCCAGTCATGATTCAAGTGCTGGAAGGCGAAAACGCGGTATTGAAAAACCGTGAACTGATGGGCGCAACTAACCCAAAAGACGCAGCGCCAGGCACCATCCGTGCTGACTTTGCTGAAAGCATCGATGCCAATGCCGTACACGGTTCTGACTCACTGGAAAACGCAGCCATCGAAATCAAATACTTCTTTGGTTAATCTGCTTGGGATGCTGACGGCAACCATTGCGTTTTGCAGCAATACCGGTGTTAGCCGCAGCACCCAATGTCACCTCGCCTGCCCTAACACACGCGGTGGGCCTTTAGCGTGACAACAATGACAGCAAAGACGCCCACGGTGGCGTCTAACCCTGCGAAGGACATCCATACAGCAT
>JAIXZQ010000010.1 GCA_027489475.1 Methylophilus sp. | reverse complement strand
GGGCAGGCAGCGTAAAGTCGTAGGGCAAAGGCATGTTAAAAAACGGTCTACAAATCAAATGGCCATCTTATCTGAGTTTGCGCGGTGTTGGGCAACGGCGTGCATTGCGCAAAATCAGGGTGCCTTTAAGCGATATATAGGCGTAAACAACGCCTGACAAAACACCCAACGGCGTGGTTTAAGGGGTGGATGTTTGAGGCGAGGGATCGAATGAAATCTCGCCGCATTTAATCATTTTCGCCGAGGCGCAGCCGTATTGCGCCGTCTGCGCCAGTTCACGCGCTCTTGCCATGTAAATATCCCCAGCGGCAGGATTATGCATGCCATAGGCAGCTTGCGCGAGATAGTAAAACGACAGGTCAAACTTGTAGTTGAGGTGGATGACTTTATAGGCCAGTCCCCGCCAATCTTGTTTGCTGAGCAAGGTTTTTAAGTCTTTTTGGTTAAAGTAAAACTGCAAACCACAGGTTTCGCAGGTCAAGTCCAACGTCCCCGCTTTAAAAGACTCAAACGCGCTGGAATAAAACGCCATGGCCTCTCCCGGCGCGATTGTAGGCGGGTCTTGTAAGTTGGCTTTGTTCTCGTCAATCACCCGCACATTGCTGGAGTTGGTCAGCCAGTCATTGGTGTTGCTTTTGACATAGGCATATGTGGGTTGATAGTGTTGGTATACAGGCAGGCGAGATTGGTACAGCGTCTGCATTGGTGCTTGCAAAGCATTTAACGCGGCGATGCGGTTGGGTGGAGAAGGGTGGGTGCTTAAAAAATCCGCTTTGCTATTGTTGCCGGTGGCGGCCATCATTTTCTCCCACAGTGTGATGGCCGAGGCTGGATCATAGCCCGCTTGTGCGGCAATCTCGATGCCCAGTTTGTCTGCCTCGGTTTCGGCATTGCGGCTGTTTGGCAAGGTTACAAAGGCTGAGCCTGCCAAAATGGCTAACTGGTTGGCAGTTCTAACCGTGTCATTATTTTGCTGTTGCGTGCCGTTGCCAGATGCGGCGATGGCAACAGTTGCCGTGGCAACCGCAATTTTGGTCAATAGATCTACCGACATTTTTTCTGCCGTGTGGTTGGCTAACGCGTGCGCAATCTCATGCCCCATCACCTGTGCAAGCTCATCATCTGTCGGTTGTACTTTTTCTAGCAGGCCGGTATACACCGCCATTTTACCGCCAGCCATACAAAACGCATTGATTTGGTCAGACACCACCACACTGACCTGCCATTGCCACTTTTGCGCCTCAGGTTTGTATAACACGGCGCGTTCAACTAAGCGGTTCGTGATGTTGAGTACGCGTTGATTGGTTGCGCTGTCTTGACTGAGCTTTTGTTCTTTATCAAAGGCGCTGATCATTGAACTGTATAGCGAGGCACTTTTGTTAATGGCGGCTTCTTCAGACACAATCATTAATTGACTTCGGCCGGTCATGGTATTGGTGACACAGCCACTCAGCAGAAACGCCGCCATACACCCCACAAGTATTGTCCGCATCATGACACCCTTACGCGATGACTTTTTTTAACTATAAAGACTTCTGCCATCACTGGCTATCCCACTTAGCCACACCCTATACCTTCGTATAATCGCGCCTCATATTATCCCCGCGTACTATGCCAATACCGACGCACTGGCGAGCCTCAAGTGAAACAGGGCGGCGGTTGTAATTACCTCTGTGTTCCCAGCCTTGATGCAGTCGCCACGTGCAGGTGGCACATCCAACTGTATCAAGGCTCTTTTTTTATCTGGCGCTAGCATGCAGTTAAAGGCACAGGCAAAAATGCATAGACCAACGTCACCGCCCATCATCACCCAACGCTAACACGGGAGCTACGATGAACGCCTATGAACCCCCTTTTTCAAATGCCTTGAATCTCAATGCAGACAACCTCCCGCCAGCGCAATGCGCGCCGCCAACCTCGGAGACGCCAATCAACCGTCTGCAATTGCAAGCTGCGGTACAAAGTCTCAATCAGTATGTCGCCCCCTTGCTCGAAAAAATCGAATTTGTATTGCAAGACCAGGCAGATGCGCTCACTGTCATGGTGGTTCACCAAGAGGATAGACACTTCATCCGCCAAATCCCCCCTGATGAAGTGTTGCGAATTGCGCGCGCAATTCATCAGTTACAGGCAGTGGCCGCCCGAAGGGCAGACTAATATAAGCAAAGGCGTTTGGTATTTGGCGACAAGGCTCGCAACGTCAGTGATTCCATTGCGAATGGCGCTAAGCCAACAAGCTCTCCACCTGTTTTTTGATATTTGCGGCCATGGCTTCGGTGGGCAGATCGTTGGCATCGCCGCTAAAAGGGTCTTCAATCTCTTCGGCAATCAGCTCTAGGCTGGCGAGCACATAAAAAATAAACACCACCACCGGGATGACAAAATAGCCGAGGTTAAAGACAAAGCCAAACGGCAGGGTCATGACATAAAAAAAGATAAATTTCTTGATAAATACGCTGTAAGAATAGGGTATAGGCGTGTTTTTGATTCGCTCGCAGATGCCGCAGCTGTCGGTGAGTCCTTGCAGCTCGGCATTGAGCGTAATCAGTTGGTCGCCGCTGAGTTTGCCATGGCTATACAGCGTATTAATCTCGGCAAAAAGGTGTTTGGCGACTTGACTGGGGGCATGTTGCTGGTGGTCCAATGACAACGGCAGTCCCTCAAACAGCGATTGGCTGACGGCGATATGGTGTAGGTGGTTGGATAACACATGGGCATAGGCCGGAATCAGTCGTCGCAAGCGCTGCTTATCCTGCGGGTCGTGCAAATAGGCGGCCAGTTTAATCGCCAGATTGCGGCTATTG
>JAIXZQ010000096.1 GCA_027489475.1 Methylophilus sp. | reverse complement strand
CGGCTAAATTTGACGTAGCGCCTTCCAACCGCGATTTAGCTGGCGCGGAGGTTGAGTTGGTGAATGAGATGGCGCGAGAAACGCGCCTGAAAAATGCCCTGCTTAAACTGGGCCCCGCGTATGATTTTGTGTTACTGGATTGTCCGCCTGCCTTAAATTTGGGGACAGTCAATGCGCTGACGGCGGCCCATTCGGTGATGATTCCCATGCAATGCGAATACTATGCACTTGAAGGCTTGTCCGATTTGGTCAATACGGTAAAAAAAGTACGCGCGCACTTAAATCCTGTACTTGAAATTGAAGGTCTGCTACGTACTATGTTTGATAATCGCAATATGTTGGCTCAACAAGTGTCGGCACAGTTGGTCAGCCATTTTGGTAAAAAAGTCTATCAAACCATTATCCCAAGAAATGTGCGATTGGCCGAAGCACCTAGCTATGGCATGCCAGTACTGCTGTATGATCGCGCATCCAAAGGCGCGCAAGCCTACTTAGAGCTCGCACAAGAAATTATTCAAAAACAATAAAGCGTGATAGAACACGCTACTCAACACAAGGATGCATTATGGTAAAACCTAAAGGCCTTGGCCGCGGATTGGATGCACTGTTATCTGGGGACACTGAAACCGTTGCTGCCGCAGACAGTTTGCGCACTTTGCCGGTGAGTCAACTACAACCTGGTAAATATCAGCCACGCTCATACATGAATGAAGACGCCTTGCAAACCTTGGCCGATTCCATTGCAGCACAAGGGGTCATGCAACCGATATTGGTGCGTGAGATTGGTGCTGATAAATATGAAATTATTGCCGGTGAGCGTCGCTGGCGCGCCTCACAAAAAGCTGGACTGACCGAAGTTCCGGTGGTGGTGCGTGACATCGCAGACGAAGACGCATTAGCCATGGCGTTGATTGAAAACATTCAACGCGAAGACCTCAACCCGCTCGAAGAAGCCATGGGCATCAAGCGGTTGATAGACGAATTTGACATGACCCATGAAAAAGCAGCCGTTGTGGTGGGTCGTTCTCGGGTTGCCGTATCCAATTTACTAAGGCTGTTGACCTTAACCCCGATGGTACAAGACATGTTGCTTGATAATCAGATTGATATGGGTCATGCGCGTGCCTTGGTTGGCGTGGAACCAGCGCAACAAATCTTGCTAGCAAACAAAGTGGTGCAAGAAGGCCTGTCTGTACGCGAAGTCGAGCGACTGATGCAAACCACGCCCGCTGCGGGTAAGCCTGCAAAGCGCCCGCAAGATGCGGATGTGCGCGCCCTGCAAGAGCGGCTGAGTGAAGAACTGGGGACGGCTGTGAGTATCACTAGCAAAGCGAACGGGGCTGGCGTGTTAAAACTCTCTTTTGCCAACCTTGATCAACTCGATGATTGGATAGCAAAACTCAGCGGCCACGCCCATAAATCATAATTAATTAGTCTAGCCTGTGCATAAAACCAGATTTTCCAGCACATTCAGACAGTTATGCAGAGATTGATGCTTGACTTCAATGCTTGAATAATTCAAAATCTCGCGTCTTTGATGACAATTGCCTTGAAAAACAACTGGCGTACCCCATGAGTGAACCTTTAGATGTGAATACCGGTAGCTCACAGGTGAACACAAACGCCTCAAGCGAGCATGCGTCGGCGATCCCGGTAGCAGATACAGCGTTGTTGCAACGAATGTTGAAACTGCAAGCTCTTTCGACCTTAGCTGTGAGTCTGTGTGGTTTGCTGATTGGCGGTCAACATGCAGCAACGTCTGCACTGCTGGGTGGCTTGTCAGTGATTGTTGGTGCGTGGTTTGCCGGCAAAATTGCACAAAAAGGACAACACAAGACGGATGCAACTGCGGTGTTGTTCAACCTGCTCAAGGCAGAAGCAGTAAAAATAATAATTGTTGCACTATTTTTGTTTGTCACATTCAAGAGCTACCATGCGTTAATTCCGGTGGCGTTGATTGCTGGATTAGCTGCATCAGCATTGTTTTCTGGTGCAGCCTTGGCAAAGTCTCAAGCAAAGATTTAACCCGTTTAATAGATAAGCACTTGTAATACCGTTTGTGATGGCACCTGTGTGCCAAAACGAAAGATTCTGAGACAAGAATCGGATACAACCATCCATAACCCATTATTTAGTTTGAGCATATGACGACCGAACACGCACAGCACGCAGAACTCACCCCCTCTGAATATATCGCGCACCATTTGAGCTTTAATGCGCAGGGCGTCAATGGCAATACCGCCGCAGATGGTTTCTGGGTATTGCATTACGATACATTGCTCACCTCTGTAGTGTTGGGCTTGCTGGTCATGGGCTTGATTTGGTGGGTAGCGCGTGGCGCCACCGCAGGCGTGCCAACCAAGCGCCAAGCTTTTGTTGAACTGGTGTTCGGCTTTGTTGATGACCAAGTAAAAAATATTTTCCACGGTAATCGCCATGCGTTTATTGCACCAGCGGCGCTCACCGTTTTTGTCTGGGTACTGGCCATGAACGCAATGGACTTTTTGCCAGTGGATTGGGTAGCGGCCATTGTTTCAGCCTTTGGCGGTGAACATGCCAAATGGCGTATCGTCCCGACCTCGGATATCAATACCACCTTTGCTTTAGCCTTAGCCGTCTGGTTCTTAATGATCTTTTTCTCCATCAAGGCCAAAGGCTTAGGTGGCTGGATTCATGAACTGTTTTGTGCACCGTTTGGCAGTAATCCACTGGTCTGGCCTGCCAACTTCTTGTTCAACCTAATTGAATATGTATCTAAGCCGTTGTCACACTCATTGCGACTGTTTGGCAACATGTATGCAGGCGAAATCATTTTCTTGCTGTTGGGTATGTGGGCTGCAACCGGCTTAACCGGCACGGTGGCTGGTGCGGTGTTGGGCGCTGGCTGGTCCATCTTCCACATTTTGATTGTGGCCTTACAAGCATTTATTTTTATGATGTTGACCGTGGTCTATTTGGCCATGGCACATGAATCGCATTAATAACCAAGCGCGGATAACCCGCGCTTTGGTGTTATTGATTTGGTGTTGTTTTTAATTGTTTATTAGAGAGGGTATTAAATGGAAGCATTAGCATTGATTCAAGCCTACACAGGCGTTGGTATTGGTTTGATCATTGGTTTGGGTGCCGCTGGCGCCTGTATCGGTATTGGTATCATGTGTGCAAGTTTCTTGGAAGGCGCAGCACGTCAACCAGAAATGATTCCTGCTCTGCAAGGTAAAGTATTCTTGCTGTTGGGTTTGATTGACGCCTCTTTCATTATCGGTGTTGGTCTGGCAATGATGTTTGCATTCGCAAACCCATTGTTGAGCGTCGTAGCCAAGTAATCACTTGGTGTGTGCCGCCCGGTAGGGTTTAAGTGTTCGCTTAAACCTTTCGACCAATCAGTATGATGGATCCAAAATGAATATTAATTTCACACTCATCGCGCAAGCGATCGCATTTGCAGTGTTGATCTGGTTCACGGTGAAATTCGTTTGGCCGCCGCTGTTGTCAGCGATTGAAAAACGCCAAAAGGAAATTGCAGATGGCCTGGCTGCTGCCCAAGAGGGTAAAAGTGCCCTAGAAGTGGCTGCCAAAAAGTCTGAAACCACATTGAACGAGGCCAAACAAAAGGCAAGTGAGATTATTGGGCAAGCCGAAAAACGCGCCGCTCAAATCATTGATGAAGCTAAGGCTGCGGCCAAAGCTGAAGGTGATCGCATTATCGCGGGTGCCAAAGCAGAAATCGACCAGGAAGTGAACCGCGCCAAAGAAGGCCTGCGTGCACAAGTTTCTACATTGGCGGTAGCCGGTGCAGAAAAAATCCTGCGTAAAGAGATTGACGCCAAAACACATAGCGAAATGTTGACTAAACTCGCTGCGGAACTTTAAGGTAAAAGGGATAAAACATGGCTGAAATCTCAACCATTGCAAGGCCTTATGCTGTTGCAGCTTATAAGCTCGGCAAAGAAACGAAGGCACTCGCAGCATGGTCTGAAATGTTGGCATTGGCCGCGGCAGTCGCAGCAAATGACCAAATGAAAACCCTGATTGATAACCCTAAGCTGAATGCAGCTGATATCGAAACAGCATTCCTGAAGGTTTGTGGCGACAAGCTCAACGAACAAGGGCAAAATTTGATCAAAATTTTGGTTGAATATGGCCGTTTATCCTTATTGCCAGCCATTGCTGAAGCTTT
>JAIXZQ010000375.1 GCA_027489475.1 Methylophilus sp. | reverse complement strand
TTTTTTATTATCATTACTTCAGGATCGTCACTTCAGGTCTCGCTTGCGGCACCCTCAGCCTCTAAGGAGGCAGGGATGTAAGCCGCGTTTGACACGATGAATCGTGCCACATCGATGCCATATGGTCGGTCAATGCAGTGTTACACATTTGTAAACGATACCGTCACGCTTTCATGCAATGCCGAGGAGCCATGGCGATGTCGGTGACCTTTGCATTCGCAACGGTTGCCATCAATGTCTATTTAATCTAACACAAAAAACGCTGCGCTTGCAGTCACGATAACCCTGCGATACGTCGCTTGTGATGGCTGCATGGTTAAAACAAACTGCGGTTTTAGCCGTGCTTTAGCATGACACATAGGGCGTTTTGTGCATGCGCACACCCCTAGGTATGACGCAGGATAGACGCGTGTTTTATGTTTTTTGCGTCGCACTTGGGTGCCCATTTTTCGGCTAAACGCCATGACGGATTTCCGCACAAATCATTAACACTTACCCGCAGAAATTTACATTGATGACGGGAACGAATAGTTTTTTTAGTCTTGTCACTCGCAACATCTTGTGCTAATTTACAACATGTAACAAATTTGTAACTAAACGTAATTTGGTTGCTACAAACCAAACTCAAGGTTGGCAAGCATGTTATCCATGTGTGAATCACAATGCGTCGCAAGACCCAATGCTTCGGCTTCAAACGAAAGCGTATTGAAACTGTTGCTCAGTCTGCTGGTGTTATCCGGGTTTATCACGTTTGGGTTTGTGCGTATGGGCGCGTGGATGGTGTTGCCTTTTGCTGGCCTAGAGTTGTTGCTGGTGGGAGTGGCCTTTGTGCTGGTGCTACGTCACCGTGGGGATTACGAAAAAATTACGTTTAGTGATGAATGGGTTGAAATCGAGCAAAGTGTGTTGGGGGAAGTGAAACACGCACGGTTTCAGCGTTACTGGACCCGAATTACGCTCAGGGAAACAGAGAACGGCAAGACGTCGCTGTGGATCGGGTCGCACAATCAAGAAGTCGAGTTTGGGAGAGACTCCATGGACAACGCGCAACGCGCTGAACTGATGGCACATCTCAAACGCATGCTGTTAAAAACTAAATAACTGGATGATGGAGCGAAATAGATGCAAGGGATGAAGAAACTTGGGGTCTGTGAACTGGCTGTCGGTGCATTTGCATGGTTCATGTCTTTGAGCGCACATGCAGATTACACCTGGAATTTTCCAGAGCCAGTCACGCCAATGGCGCTAGACACCCTGCATGTTCACAACAAATTTATGATAATTACAGCCGTCATCTTCGTGGTGGTGCTGGCTATCATGATTTATTCGATTGTGATGCATCGCCAAAGCAAGGGTTACAAACCTGTCGCTGACAAAGCCCCCTCCACCTCGGTTGAAATCTTCTGGACACTGATTCCTTTTGCTATTTTGCTGTTGATTGACTTTGTCATCATGGGCATTCCGGCTTATCACAGTGTGGTGATGATGGAAGACACCCGCGATCAATCGACCATGGTGATCAAAATCACCGGTTCGCAATGGCGCTGGCAGTACGAATATCTAGACGGCGATGCCAAAGGCATTAAATTCGTCAGCAACTTGTCCACGACTAACGGGCAGATGCATAACCAAGAAGAAAAAGGCGAAAACTACCTGCTTGAGGTGGACAATCCATTGGTTCTGCCCGTAGGCGAAAAAGTGCGTATTTTGATGACCTCGTCAGATGTATTGCACAACTGGTGGGTGCCACAATTTGGCTCATCTCGCGTGGCGGTGCCTGGCTTTATCCGCGAAACTTGGGTACAGGTTGAAAAACCCGGGGTCTACCGTGGTCAATGTAAAGAGCTTTGTGGCAAAGGCCATGGTTACATGCCAGTGGTGGTCAATGCCATCTCTAAAGAAGAATTTGCCCAATGGTCTAACAAAAAACAAGACGAACAAAAAGCTGCCAATGACGTAAAAGAGATGAGCAAAGATGACTTGGTTGCCCAAGGCAAAGTCGTGTACGAAAAGAACTGCGCTGTCTGCCATCAGGTGAACGGTGCTGGCTTGCCACCTGCCTTCCCAGCGCTGACAGGGAGCAAAATCGCCACTGGCCCAATTTTTGGAGCAGATGGCAAATACCAGAAAGACAGCCATCTTGACCGTGTATTAAACGGTAAAGGGGTGATGCCGGCCTGGAAAGCGACATTAAATGATACTGAAATCGCAGCAGTGATTACTTATGAGCGTAATGCCTTGGGTAATGCCGCCGCGGTGGATGCCATTCTTCAGCCTGCGCAAGTCAAGGCTGCGCGCGAATAACATACCAGAGCGACTTTAGGAGAGCACAATGAGTACTACGACCGTAGCACATCATGATGAGCATCACGATCATCCAACAGGCATTATGCGTTGGCTGACGACGACCAACCACAAAGACATCGGGACCATGTACCTGACGTTTTCACTGATTATGTTCTTGGTCGGTGGCAGCATGATTCTTGGCATTCGTGCCGAGCTGTTTAAGCCGGGGCTGCAGTTAATGAACCCTGAGTTTTTTAACCAATTGATTGGTGTACATGCGCTGATCATGATTTTTGCCGCCTTGATGCCAGCAGCCACAGGCTTTGCTAACTGGATGTTGCCTCTGCAAATTGGTGCACCAGACATGGCCTTGCCTCGCTTAAACAACTGGGGGTTCTGGATTTTGCCGCCGTCAGCCATTTTGCTGACCCTGCCATTTACCTTGGCCTTGTTTGGTGTAGGTGATGGTGCGTTGGCAACTGGTTGGACCTTCTACCCACCCCTGTCTGTACAAGGCGGTATTGGTGTGGACTTCGCAATTTTTGCGGTGCACTTGTTGGGTATTTCTTCTGTACTGGGTTCCATCAACATCATTGTGACCATTTACAACATGCGTGCGCCTGGCATGACCTTGATGAAAATGCCGATGTTCGCTTGGGGTTGGTTAATCACTGCATTCTTGTTGATTGCCACCATTCCTGTGTTGGCTGGCGCAGTGACTATGTTGCTGACTGACCGTCACTTCGGTACACACTTCTTTGATGCAGCAGGGGGTGGTGATCCAATTATGTTCCAGCATTTGTTCTGGTTCTTTGGCCACCCAGAAGTCTATATTCTGCTGTTGCCAGTTTGGGGCTTTATTCCACAAATTCTGCAAACCTTTAGCCGTAAACCCATGTATGGCTACAAAGCGCAAGTTTATTCTTTGTGGGCGATTGGCGCGCTGGCTGTGGTAGTTTGGGCGCATCACTTCTTTACTGCAGGCATGCCAGTGCCAGCACTGCTGTACTTTATGTATAGCACCATGGCGATTTCTCTGCCTTTGGCAGTATTGTTCTACTGCTGGATTCGCACCATGTGGAAAGGTTCTATGAGCTTTGAAACGCCCATGTTGTTTACAGTGGGTTGGATTATCTTGTTTGGGATTGGTGGCTTAACTGGTCTGGTATTGGCTGACGTTGCCGCGGATGCGCAGTATCACAACAGCTACTTCGTGGTGGCGCACTTCCACTACACCCTGTTTGCTGGCGGTATCATGGGCATCATGGCTGGCGTGTATTACTGGTTGCCAAAAATGACCGGTCACATGTACAACGAGAAACTGGGCAAACTGCATTTCTGGTTAACCGCTATCTCGTTCAACGTGACCTTTATTCCTCAGTTCTTTGTAGGCTTGGCCGGGATGCCACGTCGTATTCCTGACTATGCCTTGCAATTTGCTGAATTTAATATGATTTCGAGCTTGGGTGCGTTTGCTCTCGGCCTGTCACAACTGTTGTTTGTTTACATCATCATCAGTTGCGTCAAAGGCGGACAAAAAGCAACTGATAAGGTTTGGGAGGGCGCACAAGGCTTGGAGTGGACGTTGCCTTCACCTCCACCTTACCATAGTTTTACTGAGCAACCCGTCGTTAAGTAATCTGAAATACAGCCAATCAATCACCGATTGATTGGCTGTGTGTTAAAGAGGCCTTGTATTTTGAGTGATCGTCAGCAGTCAGGTAATAAAAAAATCGCATGGATATTGGCTGTGGTCGCTATCGCGTGGTATGTGATTTCGATGTTTACTATTTGGAAGTAAAGCAGTTTTTTACACATGCAGGAAACATCTGATCAACAGACCTTGGCCACGCAACAGCGTGAGGCCAATAAAAAACTAGCGCTGAAACTGGTGTGGATTATTGTTGGGGCCCTGTTGTTTGCGTTTGCATTGGTACCGCTGTACGACGTCATTTGTACAGTCACCGGCTTGAATGGTAAAACTCGTAATCAGGCAGAAACTACGACCAATCAGGTGGTAGATTTACAGCGTGAAGTCACGGTGCAGTTTGTGTCTTCGGTCATGCCTGGCTTGGGTTGGAA
>JAIXZQ010000107.1 GCA_027489475.1 Methylophilus sp. | reverse complement strand
TTTAAGATATGTACACAAAATATTCCATTGACGGAATGTTGTAAGGGGGGCTAAGATGGCATGGTTGGTTGAATATACTGATGAATTCGCAGCTTGGTGGCATTCTCTGAATGAAGATGAGCAAGTATCTATTGCCGCCACTGTAGGCTTGCTGGAATCGTTGGGCCCCCAGTTACCTTTTCCACATACATCAGCGATTAACCAGTCACGGCATGGCCACATGCGTGAATTGAGAACACAGCACGATGGGCGTCCATTTCGGACACTGTATGCATTTGATCCTCGTAGAGCTGCCATTTTACTGATCGGCGGCGATAAAACGGGTGATGATCGATGGTATGAGAAATACATTCCAATTGCTGATCGACTCTATGATGAACATATCAAGGCATTGATAAAGGAAGGACAAATAGATGGCAAAAAACTTTAGTGCACTAAAAGCCGCGCTCTCGCCAGAAGCGCAAACCAAAGTGACTCAAAAAATGGATCAAATGCTGCAAGAAATGCCTTTGCACGAATTGCGTCAGGCACGTGGTTTGTCGCAGAAAATGATGGCAGAGGCACTGCATATTCAGCAACCTGCTGTGGCGAAAATTGAAAAACGTACCGACATGTATTTATCAACGCTACGTAGCCATATTCAGGCCATGGGTGGAGAGTTGGAGATTGTGGCAAGGTTTCCAGAGGGCTCGGTCAAGATCCAAAATTTCTCAGAGTTGTAAGTTTTTAGCGCTTGATTAACATATGAACGGTGCCTACGAGGGAGATTTGATCAGACCATTAGGCCTTGTGACGTTGTACTTTGGTTATGCAGAGTTCGAAGTAAATCGCCTCATTACATTATTGGGCCAATATGGTGTCAGCATAAAGATCTCTGAAACGGCGTCTTTAGGATTAAGGGTGGATGCCATTATTAATGCGCTTCAGCCACTACAGTGCGACCGTGTGATTGAGGTACTAGAAATTTTGGCAGAAGCTAAATCGCTTTTAGAGCAGCGCAACAACCTAATTCATGGTGCTGTCTTTTCTCAAGGCCGAGTAGTACCAAGCAACTCAGCGAAAAATCAGTTTTATGTGACTTCCGAATCACTCTCTGAGTTAGCAGATAAAGCATTTAACTGGAAAGAGCGTCTTAACTCCAAAATTCAACGTCGACTCATTCCTGCCCTGTGCAACAGATAAAGATATGAATTTGCTTTGATGAAATTTGCTAAGCCTCGCTTCCCCTCGATGCCGAGCCCGAAAAAACTCAGCAAAGCTGAGCGTGACAGTACCTTGCTAGAAATATATAACCGTAAACCGCAGGCCTTAGATGAGAGGGGACAGATTAGCGGGATAGGGCAGGCCAAATTGCAGAAATATGGCGATGCGTTTTTGCAGGTGCTTGAAGAGAACGCTTAATACACATTTAACGAAGCACAACAGGGATGATGTGTGGGTTGATTAATGAATACAAACCAGCAGTTAATGCTTGGTTTTGCGCGCAAGATTGAGCAAGGGTTTAAGCGTCGGCCACACATTCTCCAAAATTTTAGGCTGCGCATTCACATTGGGGTGCAGCCCATCTTCAATGAGCAAATCACTATGCCCACTGATCCCATTCAGAAAAAACGGCACAAAGGGCGTTTTGTAGGCTTGCGAAACATCCAGATACACCTGTTTAAAGCCGTTGGTATATTGGGGGCCATAATTTGGCGGAATCAGCATGCCTAACAAAACCACCTGAGCGTTAACTTGCTTGCACGCGGTGATCATCTTTTCAAGATTGCGCTGCATAGTCTCTAGTGGTAAGCCGCGCAAGCCATCATTGGCGCCAAGTTCTATCACCACGATGCTAGGTTTAAACTGTTGAAGTGCTGCGGGCAATCGGTTCAGGCCGCCAGCGGTGGTTTCGCCGCTGACACTGGCGTTGGCAACTTCATAGGGCAATTGCGAGTCTTTAATTCGTTGTGCGATGAGATTGACCCAGCCTTGTTGTTTGGGGATACCATAGGCGGCGGACAAGCTGTCACCAAAAAACAGGATAACAGGCTTGGAGGATTCCGCCACTGCGAAGTGGGTCAATAACAAACCAGTTAACAGGCTGAAAAGCTTGAGAAATCGGAACATCATTAATGCAAACCCCTTATGCAGTTGTAGCGCAGTCTTTAAGTAAATCTGTGGTGAGTCATGATACAACAATCCAAATTTTGACGGATTTGAATCTTGCTGTAGCCAACGGCGAGCGACTGGCGATTATCGGCAGTTCGGGCTCTGGAAAATCGACTTTACTAGGACTGTTGGCTGGGTTGGACACTGCGAGCAGCGGCAACGTGTTGATTGCCGGACAAGATATTAGCCAACTGGATGAAGATGGCCGCGCGGCCATACGCGCCAAGCACATGGGTTTTGTCTTTCAGTCCTTTCAGTTGCTGGGCGCGCTAACCGCTTTAGAGAATGTGATGCTGCCTTTGCAACTGGCTGGCCAGACCGATGCACAGGCGATTGCGACCTCGGCGCTGGCGCGTGTAGGCTTGGCTTCGCGGGTCACGCATTATCCCAAACAGTTGTCAGGTGGTGAGCAGCAGCGGGTGGCCATTGCCCGTGCCTTTGCCGCCAAGCCTTCGATTTTATTTGCCGATGAACCCACCGGTAATCTCGATATCGCTACGGGTGAGGCGATTATCAACCTGTTATTTGATTTAAATACGCAAAACGGCACCACGCTGGTGTTGGTGACGCATGATATGCAGTTGGCAAGCCGTTGTCAGCGTGTGCTGAATTTGCAAAATGGCCAGCTTAAAGAAATCGCGCTCAACACACAGACGGTGGCAGACAGTCTGGGAGCACATTGATGCTGGCGGTGTCGATTGCGTGGCGTCAATGCCGTAGTTTATGGTCTTCGGGTGAAATTCGTGTCTTGCTGTTTGCTTTAATATTGGCAGTGACGGCGACCACTGCGGTCAGTTTTTTTACTGACCGCATACAGTCCAGCCTGCAAACACAGGGCAATGTGCTACTGGGCGCCGACTTGGTCGTGAACGCAGACCATGTGCTTCCAGAAAAATATCTTGCCGAAGCACGCCGCCGCCAATACCAAACCACGCAGACGCTGGAGTTTTCTAGCATGGTGCTCAAAGGCGAGCGTAGCGCGTTGGCCGAAATCAAAGCAGTGGAAGCGGGTTTTCCACTACGTGGTCAGTTGAGCATTAGCAGGCAGGCGGCGACGGCAAAAGGCGAACAAGCGTTAGCAGAAATCCCGTCCCGCGGAACAGTGTGGATAGAGCCGCGATTGGCGCAAACACTCGCGCTAAACATAGGCGACGCAATCAGCGTGGGTGAAAGCCAGTTCAAGATATCCGCATTTTTGTTGCAAGAGCCCTCGCGTGGAGGCGATATGTTTAGTATTGCACCGCGCGTGTTGATGAACCGCGCCGATGTTGCGGCCACGGGTCTGGTGCAGTTTGGTAGCCGTGTGAAATATCAGTTGCTGGTGGCGAGTGACAAGGCGGGCACCCATACACCGCAGGCGATACCAGCCTATGCGGACTGGCTAAAACCGCAGTTAGCCCGCGGTGAGCGGGTAGACGATCTCCACAGTGCCCGCCCCGAAATGCGCAGTGCATTAAATAAAGCACAACAATTCCTAGGTATTGCGTCTATGGTCGGCGTGATTCTAGCGATGGTAGCGATGTTATTGGCGAGTTTGCCCTATGTGCAAAAAAGTTTGGATGCCTATGCCTTGTTGCGCTGCTTTGGCGCGACCAAGCAGCTCATCACCCAGATTCTCCTTGTGCAGACGCTGTTACTGGCGCTGGTCGGCAGTGTGCTTGGTTGTGTCCTCGGCTTTGTCGCGCAATATGGCTTGGCCATGTTGGTCGGACGCTTGTTTCTGGAAACCTTGCCCGCCCCAAGCTGGATGCCGGTGGTGTTAGGATTAGTCACCGGTTTTGCGACCATGCTGTCGGTGGTGTGGCCGCAACTGATGCGTTTACGCGCAGTGCCCGCCTTACGCATTTTGCGGCAAGACTTGGAAGGCAATGTGCGCAGCAACGGCTTGGTATTTTTGCCTGCTTTACTGGTGCTTGCAGCGCTGGTGAATTGGCATGCTGGGGACATCAAACTCGCCGCGATAGTACTGATGGCATTATGTGCATTAATCTTGGTGGCAGCGGGACTGGCGTACGTTGGCATGCGCCTCGTTCAATCGGTGAACCTCCAGCATAAGGGGGTCATCAAGCTGGGTTTCATGGGCTTGAGACGCCGACCACTGTTTACCATTGCACAGGTGGTGGGCTTAAGTATGGGCTTGATGGCGGTGTTGCTGTTGACCTTGGTGCGTAACGACCTGTTGAAAAACTGGCAAACTACATTGCCCGCAGATGCGCCTAACCTCTTTGTAATTAATATTCAGCCGGATCAGATTGCGGGTATCCAGGCCGTTTTGCGGGCACACGGTATCCAACATGCCGAGATGTTTCCTATGGTGCGCGCAAGGTTAACCGCAGTGAACGACAAGCCGCTCAATATAGAGGCGTATAAAGATGAGCGTGCCAAGCGCCTTGCTGAGCGCGAATTTAACTTATCTTGGGCCACGCAGATGCAGGCCGATAATACGCTGGTGGCAGGACGCTGGTGGCAGGCTGAAGAGGCCGGTCAACCGCTGTTGTCTTTGGAGCAGGGGTTGGCAGACACGCTGCATTTAAAGCTTGGCGATCAACTGACCTATGATGTAGCAGGCACACCCCTCCATCTCACCATCACCAGCTTACGCAAGGTGGGGTGGAATAGCATGCACGTTAACTTTTTTGCGTTGACGCCGCCCAACGTGCTGGATAACTATGCCGCCAGCTATCTCACCAGCTTTTACCTGCCAGCCCAGCAAGAGGCGGTCTTGAACCAACTCGTTAAAAAATTCCCAAACCTAACCGTCATCAATATCGCTGCGGTGATGCAGCAAGTCCAAGGCTTAATCAGCAAAATGAGCCGTGCGATTGAATTCGTCTTTGGCTTTAGCCTGCTGGCCGGCTTAGCCGTGTTATATGCGGCCTTGATGGCAACCCGCGCAGAACGTGTCCGTGAAAGTACGCTGATGCGCGTACTCGGTGCTTCGCGAAAACAGGTGATATTTGCCATGCTGGTGGAGTTTTTATGCATAGGCCTCTTGGCCAGTGTGGTTGCCAATCTCTTTACCCATGTGGCTGCCTATTATCTATTGACCCGAGTTTTGGAGCTGACATACCAATTTAATGCATGGCTGAGCCTGCAGGCGATCTTGGCCGTCAGTGTGCTGGTGCCTGTGTCTGCTTGGCTGGTGGCGCACAGTCAGTTTAACCAGCCCCCAAGAGCGGTGTTACAAAGTGTTTAAGTCCTATGCATGGATGTGAACAGGTTAAAATAAGCAGATGATTCCGATTTATCCCACTGAGAGTTTGAAACCCGCCCCTTTGCAAGGGGAGGCCACGCTGAGTGGTCTCACCAATCCGCCCCCTTTGTCTTTGTATATTCATATCCCGTGGTGCGTACGCAAATGTCCTTACTGCGACTTTAACTCACACGAAGCGCGTCAAGAGATTCCTGAAGCTGCCTATGTGGAAGCCTTGATTGCAGACCTGGAGCAAGCCACACCGTTGGTGTGGGGCCGTAAAATCCGCAGTGTATTTTTTGGTGGCGGTACCCCGAGTTTGTTTTCTGCCGAGGCCATAGACCGCATCATGAGCCATGTGCGTATGCTCACGCCCCTAGAATATGGGGCCGAGGTCACCCTAGAAGCCAATCCTGGCACGGTGGATACCGCGCATTTTCAGGGCTATAAACAGGCGGGCATTAATCGGGTGTCATTGGGTATACAGAGTTTTCAGCCTCAGTATCTCAAGGCCTTGGGCCGCATTCATGACCGTGAACAGGCGCTGGCAGCGGTCGCGCTGGCGATGAATACCTTTGATAAGGTGAATCTGGATGTCATGTATGCATTGCCAGAACAACCTCTAGAAGACGCATTAAAAGATGCCGAAACCGCTTGCCAACTCAAGCCTGCGCACCTGTCGTTCT
>JAIXZQ010000332.1 GCA_027489475.1 Methylophilus sp. | reverse complement strand
GAAAAAGCAAAAAAATTGCTGGAAAAAGATAAAGTCGCCTCCGTCATGGGTTGCTGGACGTCAGCCTCTCGTAAAGCCGCCTTGCCCGTGTTTGAAAAAGACAATGGCTTGCTGTTCTACCCAACGTTTTATGAGGGCTTGGAACAATCTAAAAACGTGTTTTACACCGGCCAAGAAGCGACACAACAGATTCTGGCAGGCTTAGATTGGATTGCCAAAGAGAAAAAAGCTAAAACCTTTTATCTGATTGGCTCTGACTACATCTGGCCACGTACCTCCATGAAAATTGCCCGTAAACACATCGAGCAACACTTGCACGGCACCGTGGTGGGTGAAGAGTACATTGCGCTGGGCGACACACAGTTTGGTTCAGTCATCAACAAAATTAAGCTGAAAAAACCAGATGTCATCTACGCAGCGGTGGTGGGCGGCAGTAACGTGGCTTGGTTCAAACAGTTGAATGCGGCGGGCTTGAACTCCAGCAAACAAACCATGTTGACCATCTCAGTGACCGAAGACGAAGTCTTGGGCATTGGTGGTGAAAACTTGGCCGGCTTCTACTCCGCCATGAAGTACTTCCAGTCTCAAGACAATGCTGAAAACAAGAAATTTGTTGAGGCCTTTAAAAAGCGCTGGGGTAAAGATGCTGTGATTGGCGACGTGACCCAAGCTGCCTATCTGGGCCCATGGTTGTACAAAGCCGCGGTTGAGCGTGCAGGCAGTTTTGACGTAGACAAAGTACAAGCCGCATTGCCGGGCTACACCTTTAAAGATGCGCCAGAAGGACCGGTCACTGTTGAAGCTAACCACCACTTAACCACCAAACTGCGTATCGGACAGTGGGGTAAAGATGGTCAGGCCAAAGTGGTGTACACCTCTGATTACATCAAACCAGATCCATTTCCAAAAGGCTACCAATAAGCCGCGCTGGATGTAATCCGCATAACGGTGGCCGGGCTTGCCCGGCTGCCGTTTGCCGCAACTACAGTCTTAGCAGTTTAAGCATATGTGTCTGACGGTTCAGACGATTTACAGCAGTTCATACAAGGAGACCGATATGTTTGGTTATTCAATGGCAGAGATAGGCAATATTGTGGTGATGCAGGGCTTTTCTGGCCTGAGCATGTTTACAGTGTTGCTGCTGATGGCGCTGGGTCTCGCGATTATTTTCGGGCAGATGGGCGTGATCAATATGGCGCACGGGGAGTTTATGACCATAGGGGCATATACCACGGTCATGATTTCTAAGGTGGCGGCCACCTACGGATTTACCAACGTTTATTTTATTTTCGCCATCTTGATTGCCTTTGGCCTGGCCTTTGCCGTTGGCTACTTGGTCGAATACGGCATGATACGACACCTCTACAAACGGCCGCTGGACACCTTGCTGGCGACCTGGGGCTTGAGTCTGGTCATGCAACAAATTTTTCGTTCAACCTTTGGCGCGAAAGAAGTAAGTGCCGAACTGCCTGAGTGGATGTTGGGATCATTCAAACCCACGCCAGACATTGATATTCCGATTAATGGTGTATTTGTCATGGGCTTGGCTGCACTGGTTACTTTGGGCGTCTATCTATTTATGTTCAAGTCGCGTTGGGGCCTGCGTGTACGTGCCACCGTGCAAAACCGCACCATGGCGGGGGCCGTTGGCATTAATACCGCCAAAGTAGACCGCATTACCTTCGCGCTGGGCTGCGGCATCGCCGGCATTGCGGGCGCGGCATTTACCACCATCGCTTCGACCGGCCCTACCACCGGCACCCTGTACATCGTAGACAGCTTTATGGTGGTGGTATTTGGTGGCGCAGCCAGCATTGTTGGCACCATTGCCTCCGCGTTTGGTATCGCCCAAGCACAGTCGGTATTGCAGTTCTTTATGACCAGCTCTATGGGCAAAGTGTCTACCTTGCTTGCTATTGTCACCATCTTGATGATGAAGCCAGAAGGGCTGTTTGCCTCCAAGCTGCGTAAATAAGCGTCAGGGCAACGCGGTATTTCATTGCGTTGCCATAAGTTATTGAACGTATGTGGATGCTGCGTCTCAGGCACTAGAATCAAAGCGTCCACAACACCTGTGATGCCAGATAACAGCTAGGCACGCAACAACGTATCAAAGCATCAATTGAGGAGAATCTTGATGACATTATGGGAAAAAATCACGGCCAGCCCGCTATTGGGTGACAAAGAAGGGGTGATTAGTCTGGCGGTGCTCGCAGCACTCATCTTCATCGTGTTGCCGCTGGGGCTAGACATCTTTCGTCTTAACTTGATTGGTAAATACCTGACCTATGCCTTTGTCGCCGTCGGCTTGGTCATGTTGTGGGGGCATGGCGGGATTCTGAGCTTAGGGCAAGGGATCTTCTTTGGCTTAGGGGGCTATGCCATGGCGATGTTCTTAAAGCTAGAAGCCTCAGATCCTGAGAGTACCAAAATTCAGTCCACCCCAGGCATCCCTGACTTTATGGACTGGAACCAGCTGACCGCATTGCCCTGGTTCTGGGAGCCGTTCAAGAGTTTGCCATTTACCTTGTTTGCGGTGCTGACGATTCCTGCCATCTTTGCTTATATCATCGGCTACGCCATGTTTAAGCGTCGGGTGGGCGGGGTGTATTTCTCCATCATTACCCAAGCCATTGCGCTGATTTTGAGTATTTTGATTGTGGGGCAGCAAGGCTACACCGGTGGCGTCAACGGCATGACTGATTTACGTACATTATTGGGCTGGGATATCCGTTCAGATTCCGCTAAATACATCCTGTATTACGTCAATGGCTTGTTGCTGTTTGGCGCCATCTTATTGTCCAAATACATCATGAGCAGCAAGTTTGGCATGTTGTTGTTGGCCATGCGTGATAAAGAAGAGCGGGTGCGCTTTTCTGGTTATGATGTTTCTAACTTCAAAATCTTTATCTTCTGTTTTGCGGCCATGTTGTCT
>JAIXZQ010000074.1 GCA_027489475.1 Methylophilus sp. | reverse complement strand
GTTCGGTCAATCAGGCTGTGGGCGCTGATGGTTTACATCACAATTGCGTCATGTTCACTAGAGTTGATGGCCGCTTGTTTATTTCCACTGGACGATGTCTGACAGCGGGCGCCGTGTTTTGGCTTGGGGCGCTTGGCTGCGATAGCCAAACGCCACCATATAGGCCAAGCCATAGTGATGCAGATTGACGCCAAACTGTTCCGCCAGCAAGGCGTCGGTCTCTCGTTGTTTAAAGCCCTCAATCGGACATGAATCAATGCCGCGCATGGCGGCCACCGTCATCATATTCGCCAACGGTAGGTAGCATTGTTTGCAGGCCCAATCAAATACTTTACGTTCATCCGTCAGGTCAAAGTCTGATTGTTGAAACTGTGTGTAAAAGCCCAGTCGTTGCTGCGCGATGGCCTCAGGGTGATGTTGTACCTCACGCATAAAACGTGGGATATAGTCCCCGTGCGGGTCTAGCAAGGGCGCTTTCATGGCCAAACACAATACAAAATGACTGGCGGTATCCAGCTTGAGAGGCGCGCCCCAAGCATGTTGCTTCAGGCGCTCGCGTAGCGCGGGGGTTTGCACCACGATAAACTGCCACGGCTCAAAGCCAAACGAGCTCGGTGACAAACGTGCTGCTTCTAAAATCAAAGCAAAGTCGTCGTCTGCAATTTTTTTGTTGGCATCAAACACCTTGCAAGCATGTCGTTCATGCAAGGCTTGGATTATCTGATCGCGCGCTATCATCTAGGCTCCTTTGGTGATGTGCTTAAGGGTAAATTAATTAGAGGCTGGGTCGCTAGCCGCTGACAGACTGACCGCCACCTGCACTAAGCGCCCCACGCTTAAAAATAAGATACCGGTGCGTATGCCACGCCCCTCATGCTTAAACAGCGCGGCATAGGCCGCCAGTTGTGGCGCATAGCTGTCGGCCAATGCCTGTATATCGTCGTCCGGGCTGACTGGCACACTTTTGTAATCAATAATCCAGCGGACGCCATCCACCACAAAGGTTCTGTCTATGACTTTTTTACTGGCGTCTGCTTGGATCAAGGCCAACTCTGCCGCCGCTTGCGGGTGAGGATGCAAGACCCATGCCCCCTCAGGGGAGCGCAAGGTGGTGGTCAGCAGTGCTGCCACCCGCGCGCTACCGGCACTGGCTTGATCGGCGGTGTAGCCACGTTGTGCAAACCACCGCTGCATGGCGGGTATTAAGCCACTAAAGCTTTGTGTGGTCTGCGTCTGCCAAGCTGCGAGACCTTGCTCCGCCACCCATTGCAGGTATTGATGTGCCAAGGTGCCGATGTCGGCGTCTAGGCGGCTGACTTGCATTGAACGGCTGGCGGCGGGGGATTGACTGCGTGGCATTTGCGCGGCTTCTGCTCTGGCTAAGATGGGCGGCGGGCCCACCTCGGCAAGACGAATCAATTTGGGCACAAACTGGCGGATATCCGCTGCTTGCGTATTGACGGTTGCTCGCCGTACCAGATCATGCTCGGCGGTAAACTGGTTGCCAATGGCGGGCCAAAGCAACTGTAAAAACGTGTGTTTGCGCGGCTGAACAAGGCCTTGTTTGTCCGGCTTGGCGATCCCCAACAAATGCAACTGCCGCTCTGCGCGGGTGGCTGCCACATACAGCACGCGCGCATCTTCATACGCCGCCCGCGTGCGGTCGAGGTCGTTCAAATAGTCATACACTGTCACCTCAGCCCGCTGGCGCTTTAACGCGGTTGGCACATAGGGCGCCGCGACCAGTGAAACGCTGTCTATCGCCCCGGCCTGTGATGAGCCCTGCGCTTGAGTGGTACTGACTTCTTCCCAAATCACCAGTTTCGCTTCGTCGGCGGGTTGGCTGCCATCCAAACCCGGCAAAATGACGGTATCAAACTCCAGCCCTTTGGATTTATGTATGGTCATAAATTGCAGGCGTGTATCCGCAGTGGCATCGGCAGCGGCATACAGTTTTTGCACGTCTTCGGCCAGCGCTTGCGGACTAAATTGATCGGCCTGTTCCAGCGCGGCAATGCGGGCAAAAAACGCTTGTACATCTTGCACATCGCTGGCCTGCCACAAGCACTGAGCCCCGCCCAGCCGCAACCAGGTATTATGAATCCAGCGGCTGATAGAGGTGCGGCCGCGGCCAAGCAAGGCGCTGTGCATCACCTCGCGCACATGGCGGGCACGGGTTTGGCCATCTTGACTGAGGCGTTGTAAACCCTGTTCATCTTGTAACAACTGCATCACACTCCGGCTGCCATCCTGACCAATCAAGGCGTGTAAATCCGCTAAGGTGAGCCCGCACCAGGGCGCGCGTAACAGAGCCAGCCAGTGCACGCGGTCGGCGCGTTGGTGGAGTGCATGGGTCAGTGTCAGCAGGTCTTGCACAATCTGTCGATTGGCCAGCTCTTCAATTTCTACCGCCTGAAAACTCAGGTCTGGATGGTTACGCCGCATTTCGCTGACCAGCGCATGCAAATGTCGACGGGCACGCACCAACACGGCGATGCTTGCGTTGGGTTGTTCAGCGCGGGTCTGCTGAATAATGCGGATAATCTGTTCGGCCTCGATTCTGCGCAGGTCTGCGGTTTCTCTGACCACCGCATCGGCCTGTTCATCACTGGCGGACTCAGCAACAGCCGGGGCGATTAACGGATGCACAAACACGCCTGCACCCGGTAAGGCTGCACGGGTCGCCACAAAAGGCCGGTAGGCAATGGCCCCCTGTTGTGGCGCGTCTTTAGCTGGCAGCATTGGAGCAAAGGTCTGATTAATCCAGTCAACCACGGCCGGGCAGGAGCGGTTGTTGCGCCACAGTTTGAGCGGTGTCAGGGGCACGTCGCCGATGCCCTGAAGCGCGGCATTTAAAAACAGCCCCACATTGGCTTTGCGAAAGCGATAAATCGACTGCATGGGGTCACCCACCGCAAACAAGGTGCGACCATCGCCGGGCTGCCAGCCGCGGGTCAGTGCTTTGAGCAAGGCAATTTGCATCGGGCTGGTGTCCTGAAACTCATCCACCAACAGATGCTGGATACGATAGTCCAGCCGCATGGCCAACTCTGTGGCCTCACCGCCTTCTTCAAGTGCTTGTAGTGCGCGTTGGGCAATCTCAACAAAATCAACTTCGTTTTGTGCCTGAAAGCACAACCATAATTGCGCGACGGCCAGTTGTAATAAGCGACTCAAATCGCTGATCAACGCCATATCCTCCGCATCCGGCGTAGGGAGCAACCGAACACGCGCCAGC
Source organism: Methylophilus sp. (assembly GCA_027489475.1). GTDB lineage: Bacteria > Pseudomonadota > Gammaproteobacteria > Burkholderiales > Methylophilaceae > Methylophilus. Next base: position 90 of record JAIXZQ010000074.1, on the reverse strand, counting down.
CTGCTGGCACTGCGACTGTCTTGGGCCAGCCCATTTAAAATTTCGGTCAGTGTTTCTTTATAAGGTTTGGCCTCCGCAGTCGCTAGCAAG
>JAIXZQ010000048.1 GCA_027489475.1 Methylophilus sp. | reverse complement strand
TTGATACTGGTCTATACCCGCAAGTATCTGCAAGACCGTCAGCTCTATCGTGGCGAATTTTATGCCATGGTATTGTTTGGCTTGTTGGGCATGATGATTATGGTGTCAGGCCACAACCTGCTGACCATTTACATCGGTCTTGAGTTGCTCTCATTGTGCTTATATTCCTTGGTCGCTTTTGATCGTGATAACCCTAAAGCCTCAGAATCTGCCATGAAGTATTTTGTGCTCGGTGCCTTGGCCTCCGGCATGTTGTTATATGGCATGAGTATGTTGTATGGCATGACGGGTAGCCTAGACGTGGGTGACATCGCCAATGGCATTACCCAGCATGCCAAGAGCCCAGTGCTGATTATGGGGCTGGTGTTTATGGTGGCGGGCATTGCCTTTAAATTTGGTGCGGTTCCGTTCCAGATGTGGGTGCCCGATGTCTATCAAGGGTCACCTACGCCCATGACCTTGCTGATTGGGTCGGTGCCTAAATTGGCGGCCTATGCCATGACTGTACGCTTGTTGGTGCAAGGCCTGCATCCCTTGGCCCTCGATTGGCAAGATATGCTGGTATTGATTGCGGTGTTGTCGATTATCATCGGTAACTTCAGCGCGATTGTACAAACCAATTTAAAGCGCATGTTGGCTTATTCCACCATTTCACATGTTGGCTTTATTTTCTTTGGCATGATGAGCGCCAATGCCAACGGCTTTGCTTCTAGCTTTTTTTATATCAGCGCATATGTGCTGATGTCGATTGCAGGCTTTGGTATTATTTTGCTGCTCAGCCGCCAAGGCTTTGAAGCTGAAGAAATCAATGATCTCAAGGGCCTCAACCAACGCCATCCTTGGTTTGCTTTTATGATGCTGATTATCATGTTTAGCATGGCAGGCATTCCCCCCACCATTGGTTTTTATGCCAAATTTACTGTGTTGCAGGCCGCATGGCAGGCAGGTTTCACCTGGCAGGTGGTATTGGCCGTGCTGCTGGCCACTGTCGGTGCGTTCTACTACCTGAACATTGTGCGCAAAATGTATTTTGATGCACCAGATGATTTAAGTCCGATTACAGCACCGCAAGACATGCGCCTCATTTTGAGTGTACACACGCTGGCGCTGTTGGGCCTTGGCATTTTCCCAGAGCTGTTACTCAGTGTGTGCGGCCATAGCTTGCTCATGAGTTTGCAATAACCATGGCGGCTAAACTGCTGTTTTTGCTGGTGATGTTGTTGATGGCCAATGTAAGCTGGGTGTCAGATAAATGGCTGGGGGTGATTGGTCAGATGCGGTCGTTATGGCATCGCTTTGCAGCCTTGTTGCCAGCCTACGCCATCACCTTATTGGTGGCTTATGCGGTAGAGCGCAGCGTTATGGGACAAGTCTGGCCGCAAGGCTGGGAGTTTTATAGCGTCACGGTCTGCGTTTTTCTGGTGTTGTCTTTTCCTGGCTTTGTCTATCGGGTGTTGTGGAAATAACCCTTCTCGTCACACTATCGTCACGCTTTCTTCATCTCGCCGTCAAACTTTGACTCCACACTGCTAAGCATTCATCAGACTGAAAGGGCAGTCGCCCGGAAAGGTGAGCGATGTTTATTTGGCAACAAACCTTGGGTTGGGTCATGGCGGTGGATAGCCGCATGTGTGTGCAACTCAGTCATACCGGACAGTATCGATTCATTCGTCAGCTATTTAGAGCAGTGTCTAGACTAGGCGATGGCGCCTTCTGGTATCTGCTGATGCTGGTCATTTTAATCACGCAAGGTGCAGCCGGAGTCATGGTGTGCCTGCATATGGTGACCACCGCGTTGACTGGTACGCTCATCTATAAATGGCTTAAACAGCGCACCAGCCGTCCGCGACCGTTTCAAGTGCGTCAGGATGTGTTGCTTAGTGGTACCCCGCTCGATTACTTTAGTTTTCCGTCTGGCCATACCCTACATGCCGTGGCGTTTGGCTTAGTGGCCCTGCAATATTATCCGGCTTTATGGCCAGTGCTGGTTCCCTTTATGGCCTTGGTCGGGTTGTCCCGCGTGGTATTGGGGCTGCATTACCCGAGTGATGTATTGGCTGGCGCCGCCATCGGCTTTGCCTTGGTGCAAGCGTATGCGGGTATCTTTTAAGCTATGACAAGGTTTAACGGGGTTTGGCTGGCTAATGTCGCTATTGCAGTCAACGCAGAAAAATAAAGGTTGCTTATATTCGTTAATCAGTGCATAGTCTAGCCTCACGACGTTCAAGTAGTGTTTTTGTTATCTGGTTGTATCTTTTGGTTCTATCGTTACTTCTCGCCATCTTGATCCTCGTTTCTTTGGACTTCGGTCCGCATTTTTATTTTTTATCCAAGGATTTATTATGGTGACAGGTTCTGTTAAATGGTTTAACGATTCAAAAGGCTTTGGTTTTATCACGCCTGATAACGGTGGCGAAGATTTGTTCGCACACTTCTCAGCGATTCAATCAGCCGGTTTCAAAACCCTGAAAGAAAACCAACGCGTGAGCTTTGAAGTAGCGACTGGCCCTAAAGGCAAACAAGCTTCAAACATTCAAATCATCGAATAAGCAATGCTCCGCCGGGCTGGTTGATCAGCCCACCGGAAAAGCCCGGATGTTCCGGGCTTTTTTATTGTTGATGAGGAGTGATTGTGGCAAAAGAAGAACTGATTGAAATGCAAGGCGCAGTGACTGAGATACTGCCTGACGCAAGGTATCGCGTAAAGCTGGACAATGGTCATACCTTGATTGCGTATACCGGCGGCAAAATGCGTAAACACAAAATTCGTATTTTAGCGGGTGATAAAATCACCATTGAAATGTCGCCTTACGACATGGACAAAGGCCGGATTATTTTCCGTCACTTAGAGCCGCGAAAACCGATTTAAGCGGATATTGGTTGGCAATAGTGACGCCTAGGCGTGTGATCTAG
>JAIXZQ010000334.1 GCA_027489475.1 Methylophilus sp. | reverse complement strand
CAACTGAGCTACACCCGCACTATGCAGAACACCCAAGGAAGGCTCTCACCAACCCGCTAAACAGCAACACCTACAGACAATCATTTTTTGGTGGAGGGGGCTGGATTCGAACCAGCGTACTCAGAGAGAACGGATTTACAGTCCGTCGCCTTTAACCACTCGGCCACCCCTCCAAAAAATCGACCGCGATTATCGCGGTAAATACTGCCGGCGTCAACGCCAACGAGCATCATTTTGGTGCCGGGTATCGGAATCGAACTGATGACCTTCGCATTACAAGTGCGCTGCTCTACCAACTGAGCTAACCCGGCATTTCAGAAGTGCGCAACTATATCACTTTTTTTGCCCCTGCATCCAGTGCTTTTTGAAAAAAATCTGCAATTTTTAGCAAAAAACGCATATGGACTGCATGTAGCTGTCCACCATACTGTTGCAAGGCTGCAACAGTTGAATTTACTTCACCACTTTAAGATGTGATTTCTTGTCTGGTGTTGGGGCGGGTGGAACGGCAGAAGGTGCAGATTGCGTGCTTTCAGGCAATTCAGGCGGCACGTCTTGCACCTCAAAAAACATGCCTTGACCGTTTTCACGCGCAAAGATGCCTGCGACGCGATGCATGGGGACATAGATATGTTGTGCGACGCCGTTAAAACGTGCAGAAAACACCACGGCTTCGTTATCGATATGCAAGTCTTTGACCGCAGTGAAATTCACATTGAGCACAATCTCACCGTTTTTGACATAGGCCATCGGTACGCGCGTGTGAGCATCGACTTTGACCAGCAAATGCGGTGTCAAGCTATTGTCGATACACCACTCGTGGATAGCACGAATCAAATAAGCTGTGGTTGGAATCAATCGGCTCATGCTCAACTCCTATAAGGCAGCGTGACTGGGTCAGGCGATTGTGCAGTGAGCAGGGCAGCCCGCTCACCGCGTTGAAGCTTATTTACGCATCGCTTTTTCTGACGGCGTCATCGCTTCGGCATACATAGGACGGGAGAACAGTCGCTCAGCATACTTTAGCAATGGCGCTGCTTGATTAGGCAACTCAATGCCATAATGACCTAGGCGCCATAACAACGGGGTAATAGCGACATCCAGCATAGAGTACTCATCGCCCATCAAATAGTTTTGTTTACCAAAGATAGGCACGAGTTGCGTCAGGTTATCACGTATCATTTTACGGGCACGCTCAACCTGCGCCTCAACCCCTGACTCAATGTCTTTAATGTGACTAAACAAGTCTTTTTCAAAATTGTATAAAAACAATCTGGCACGGGCGCGCATCACGGGGTCAGCCGGCATCAATTGTGGATGCGGAAAGCGCTCATCAATATATTCGTTGATGATATTCGCCTCGGAAAGCACCAAATCACGCTCAACCAAGACAGGCACCTCACCATATGGATTCAGTATCGCTAAGTCTTCGGTTTTATTGGTCAGGTCAACATCAATGACCTCAAAATCCATCCCTTTTTCAAACAGTACGATACGGCAACGATGACTGTAAGGATCCACAGTGCCCGAATACAATCTCATCATAATTATTTTTCCCTTAAATGAACGACACCAAGAAATAAAAACGACACCAAGGCCGAGCGCCCTGGTGTCGAACTCGGTTGTGAATTAGCGAATATCTTTCCAGTATTCGGCTTTGATTTTTTTAGCTAAGACCAGCAATACAGACAAGAACAACAACACCGCCACACCAATCCATAGACGAGATTGTTTAGCTGGCTCTGACATATACGCCAAGAAGTTGGTCAAATCACCCACGAATTGATCGTATTCTTGTGGATTCAGTTTGCCTGCCTTTTCTAGACTCAAGGTGTGGTTTTCGTGATCCATGACCTGAATGCCTTGCAGCTCATACAACACATGCGGCATCGCTACTTTGTCATACACCGTATTGTTCCAACCAGTTGGACGACTCTCGTCTTTGTAAAAGCCACGCAAATAGGCATAGACCCAATCAGCACCACGCGCACGCACCTCAACACTTAAATCAGGTGGTGCAGCGCCAAACCATTTTTTGGCATCTTTTGGGTTCATGCTGATACGCATGGTTTCACCGACTTTTTCACCCGCAAACAGCAAGTTATCTTTAATTTGCTTGTCGGTCAGGCCAATGTCTTGCAAGCGGTTGTAACGCATGTAGTTGGCACTGTGACAGTTCAAGCAGTAATTGACGAAAATTTTTGCGCCACGTTGCAAGGATTCTTTGTCAGACAAATTCACCGGGGCTTTGACATCAATATGCATCTCGTTTGCCTGTGTGGCGACCGTGGTCGCCAACACTGCCAGGCCGAGGCAGGCCTGTATCATCCATTGCTTGAACATTAGTATGTCACCCTTTCTGGCACTGGCTTGGTCTCGTCTTTTTTGGTGAACCAAGGCATCAAGATAAAGAAGGCAAAGTAGACCACCGCACAAATACGCGCCAGTACGGTCGCGCGGTCTGCACGGCCTAACCATGGCCCAAACTGACCCCATACATCACCGGGGACAGTCCCCAGATAACCCAGGATAATCCAGCTTAAGATAAAGGCCGTTAACCAGCGTTTGTACAATGTGCCACGATAACGAATAGATTTGACCGGGCTCTTGTCCAACCAAGGCAGGAAGGCAAAGGCCACCACAGACAAGCCCATCGCCACCACCCCTGGAAATTGCGAGATACCAATCGGAGGCACTGCGCGCAAGATTGAGTAGTAAGGCGTGAAATACCACACCGGCGCAATGTGCGGAGGTGTTTTTAGCGGGTCAGCAGGAATGAAGTTATTGGCTTCAAGGAAATAGCCCCCCATTTCAGGCATAAAGAACACAATGGCAAAAAACACCATCAAAAACACCACCACACCGACCAAGTCTTTAACCGTGTAGTAAGGATGGAATGGAATCCCGTCCAGTGGAATACCGGTGGCTTTGTCTTTGTTGGCTTTGATTTCTACGCCATCTGGGTTGTTAGAACCCACTTCATGCAAGGCGACAATATGCACAGCCACCAAGCCCAATAAGACCAGCGGCAAAGCAATCACGTGAAAGGCAAAAAAGCGGTTCAAGGTAGCATCAGACACCAGAT
>JAIXZQ010000064.1 GCA_027489475.1 Methylophilus sp. | reverse complement strand
GATGGTGAGCTGGTCAAACTCAATCCAGCAGAACAACGCAAAGCCTTTTGGGAGGCAGAGGCGGGGGTCAAAGTGCCACTGCGTAGCGGTGGCAGCGTAACGCTGAGTGCGCCGCTGGATAATTCAGAAAGTAAAGGCGCATTAGCCAGCGACCAATACCGCAGTGCCTTGCGTTTTTCGTTTAGCCAGCCGCTGTTACGTAATGCCGGGCGACAGGTTAACGAGGCCAGCATCCGTATTGCTGCGCTGGATCAAGACAACGCTCAGTTGCGTGCCCGATTACAAACCATACGCATCGTCACCTTGGTCGATAAAGCCTATTGGGAGCTGTATGAGGCATGGGCCGCCCTCGATGTGCGGCGTAACCAATACGAATATGCCAGCCAAAACCTGGCCATGGTCAAACGCCGGGTGCAAGAAGGCCTCACCGCGGCCATAGAAATCAACCGTGCCGAAATCGGCGTCGCCGATCGCATGGAAGCGCTGATTATTGCCGAAACCAATCTCAAGCTGGCGCAACGGCAACTACAATTTTTGCTCAATGAACTGCCAGAAGGCAACGTGACTGCGGCCCCGTGGGTACCCACCACCGCCCCCAACTTGGTCAAGTTTGAGTTTGACCGTGACAAACTGCTCAAAGACGCGCTGGATAGCCGCATTGAATTGTTGGAACAAGAGCTGCGCCTGAGTGCAGACCAATTGCAGATTGATTTTCTGCAAAACCAAACCCTACCGCTGTTTACCTTGGATTATCAATACGGTGCCTTATCCAACCCGAGTAATCGCGCGGGCAATATCGGCCAAGAACTGCTCAATGGCCAATACAACGATTGGTCTGTGGGCCTAAAATTCGAGATGCCGGTGAGCAATGAGGCGCGCAAGGCCAAGTTAGACAAAGCCATTGCCCAGCGCATGCAGCGGCTCACCAATAAAACCCTGCAGACCATGACGGTGAAGCGTGAGATTCATGATGCCTTAGATAAACTCGAGCAAAACTGGCAGCGCATTTTAGCGGCGCGTCAGCAAGTGATGATTGCCGGCGTCAATTACGAGGCCGAACTGAAGCAGTTTAACGAAGGCTTGCGCACCATGACTGAGGTGCTTGAAACGCTGACCCGCTTGGGCGAGGCACAGCTGAAAGAAATCCGAGCCATCAACGATTATCAGGTCGCGTTGATAGACCTGACATTTGCTACCGGCACCGTGCTCGGTTACAGCCAGATCAGTCTGTAATCAGGCCGCGTTGGGCGCTGCCATCAGCGCGCTCAATTGCGCCAAGGTCATACGGTGTATCCCAGCTTTTTCTCCATGCTTACGCGGCGCCGTGCGGATATCATCGGTTTCAAACACACTGATACGTTGCGTGCCTACCCGGGTTTCAACCAAGAGTACGGGCACCCGCTTTCTGACTAAATCGTTTTTCTGCTTGCTCGGGCGGTCAGACATGCGAAATTGCTGCTCATCTAGCCGATACGGCACATTTTGATTCAATAAATAAATCTCTAGCTCTTTTGCGCTTTCGGCAAACACATGGATGTCGGTATCCGCATAAGGCCCAGCGGTGCCTTCCATCACGGTGCCGGTCAGGTGTGGATTAAATTTTTGCAGCAACTGCATGGTATGCAAGGCGGCTTGACGCAGGTCGCGCAAATGGGCGGCATCCTGCTCATCGGCATACAAGGTGTGATATTCACGCAACGCCAGATCAATCTCGGCATTGGTCGGTAAGGGGGCATCATGCATGATGCCCATCAGCTTGACCGCTTTGCGCTTGGCGCGCGCATAGTCGCTGATGCCCTCCTCAAACATCAGTCGGGCGGCTGACTGTGCGATTTCTTGCCGCAAATCACTGGAAAAGTCATCAAACATATGTGCGGGCTCACATTAATTGGGGCTTAATAGCTTAGCCGCAGGGTTGACAGGCAATCGACGCTCTTCGTTGCTAGGGCCATTGCCATGGTCGCCAATTAAGCGTTCAAAAAACGAGGGCTCATCGTCTGCCGGAGGGGCGGCCGCCTCTGGGTCAAACAACCCTGGCAAGTTTTCGGGGGTAGATTGTGGCAAATGCTCTTCATAAAAGTATTCATACAGCCCTGGATCATCCTCGCCCACTTGTGCCCCAGTGTAGGCATCCACTTTCAGTTGCACCACGCCATCCGGCACTTTGTATTGCAGCACCGGCAAGCCGGGCAAGGTTTGCTGCATATAGCTAATCCAAATCGGCAACGCCGCACGCCCACCGGTTTCGCCACGGCCCAAATTGTGCGGATTGTCATAGCCTACCCACGCCACAGCCACGTGTTTGGGATGATAGCCGGCAAACCAAGCATCAAACTGGTCGTTGGTGGTGCCGGTCTTACCGGCAATGTCAGGGCGTCGCAAAGACAACGCGGCACGCGCCGTGCCGTCGCGCACCACGTCTTGCAACATGCTGGTGATGATAAAGGCATTGCGTGGGTCGATGACGCGGGTTTGCGAAACATGCTTGCCAGCTTGCACTGCTTGTATCACTTTGCCACGGCTATCGGTGATTTTTTCAATCAAGTAGGGATGCACTTGGTAGCCACTGTTGGCAAAGGTCGCATAAGCGGCCGCCATTTGCCAGACTGTGGTTGATCCCGCGCCCAGCGCCGTAGACAGATAGGCCGGATGGTCTTTGGGGTCAAAGCCAAACTTACGAATATAGCTTTGGGCATAACCAGCGCCTATGGCATTCATCAGGCGAATAGAAATCGTATTTTTAGATTGTGCCAAGGCCTCACGCAAGCGCATGGGTCCAGCATATTTTTCATCATAGTTGCGCGGCTCCCAGCTATTGTTGGTGCCGGTTTCCGCGGCACTAAAACTAATGGGCGCATCTTCAAATACGCTGGCCGGGGTGTAGCCTTTTTCCAGCGCGGCAGAATAAATAAACGGCTTAAAGCTGGAGCCTGGCTGGCGGCGTCCCTGTGTCACATGGTTATATTTGTTGCGCTGAAAACTAAAGCCACCTATCAACGCCTGTACTTCTCCAGTTTCTGGATTCAGCGCCATAAAGCCGGTTTCAACTTCTGGCAGTTGCACCACCATCCAGCCATCATGGTGCTGATAAATCCGAATGACTGCCCCCGGTTTTAAGGAGAGCGGTGTGGCTTTAGCGGGCGGCATATGATTTTTAACCAGTTGCAATGCCTTGTCATGCAGCTTGAGCACCGCGCCGCTTTTGGTGACCAAAGTGAGCAGGTTGGGTTCGACCTTGGTGACCAAAGCGGGCAGAAATTGGTTATAAGTGACAAAATCGCGCAGTTGTTCTGCCGCCTCACTGGCAGTTAAACGGCCAGGCAACGACAGCATGGCCTCGGGTCCGCGAAAGCCATGACGCAGCTCAAAATTGATGATGCCTTGAATCACCGCCGTATTGGCAGCCGCCTGATGTTTGTTATGAAT
>JAIXZQ010000090.1 GCA_027489475.1 Methylophilus sp. | reverse complement strand
GCAACGATATAACTCTGAATTAACGTTCATGTGTTCTAAAGTTTGAGTTAAAGGGTGTGCTTACACGCGGTCATGTTTAATCATAGGTGAAGCCAAAACGAAGGTTTACTGATACAAATCAATCAAGTATGGTCTCTTTGATTAATCCCTTAACGGATAACTGCCATGATTAAGGAAAGCACAAAAAATCCCCATCCAAGACACCTGAAAACATCAGCAAATAATTTGTAGTTAGTTTCGTTGTTACGTTTGTCGTAATGATCGACGACAACCGAAAGCATGACTAAACAAGCACATATAAAAGCGGCATACATTATCCAAGCGGGTACGTCATGAAGATGAATGCCTCTAGATCGTTTGCCTGGTATGTATAAATCGTTAACATAAACTCCGTATGCCCCATAAACAGCTAGCAAAATTGAGAAGGCAATGTTTTGCCATCTTTCATTTTCAGGTATGTGGTTAGGGGTGTAGTTTGTCTTTTTAGGCATGATATTTGTGATAAGGCGCGCGCTTTATCGCATTCCATGTGATGGTTGAGTTGGACAAATTAGCGGTGACCAAGTGAGTGTACTTTTGAGAAGTTTATGTAATCACCATCCACTGTGTAGTACCACATTATTTTTTGGGATCGAGCATCAACTCTGAATCGATCAAGTATCGGTATAGTTGCAGGGTCCCCACCGCATAAGGCAGTGTGATTTTCTCTCACTGCAATTTCGGCAGTATGGCCTTCACAGGTTTCGATCATGAATAACAGGCACTGCTCTTTGGTCCATTTATACAGCGCGTTAGAACGAATTTTTGAATGAAGAAGACGCAAGGCTTTTTCTTCAGTTTTCATAGTGCATTCTATTGCGTCAGCAGCGAGTGCAGAGGGACCCGCAAGGCAGAATATAACGACGAGGACTAGGTAAGTCTGCATATTGCGATCAAATTGCCCAGCTCATATGTAGCCGCCTCAATGAAGTCATATAAATAAGCACGACGATATTCATATTTGTTAATAAAAGTAAACAAATGATGATAGTAGCGGGCGTAAAATTTAGGGTCAATGCCAAGATGCACACACCAACCGTTTTTAAGAATCTGAGCAAAACCAAATTCGCCTCTAACATCACGTATCAGAACGGAACAGGCGGATATGCGTTGGGTGAGGCGTTGCATTGTGTCTTATGCTAAGCAGCATCAACCACGGAGTCATTTTTACAAAATGGTGAGGGCAAAGAAGACCCTTGATTGGGCTTTGTGGCGCAGGCGGAAAAACTGAGGCGGGTACTGATGGATGCGGCTGTATCAGCTGAAAAAAATTTAGCTCGTGCTGGTTCAGGGTTTGTTAGGCAAGCACTGGTCAATCGGCCACAAAAAACCCCGCAAAATGCGGGGTTTCGTATGCAGTGAACGGCTTATTTCAATGCCGCAAAAATAGCCTCTTTAATTGTGTTCAGTTCACCCATGCCGTTGACCTTGACATATTTGGGCGCGCCGCCTTGGCCTGAGTTGGCCCAGTTGGAGTAGTAGCCAATCAGTTGTTCAGTTTGGTCGTGGTAGACCTGCAGACGTTTTAACACGACTTCTTCTTTGTCGTCATCACGTTGCACCAAATCTTCGCCAGTCACATCGTCTTTACCAGCTACTTTGGGTGGGTTAAGCGTCACATGGTAGGTGCGTCCAGAAGCGGGGTGGCTGCGGCGACCGCTCATGCGCTCGACAATGGCGGCATCGGGCACATCAATTTCAACCACATAATCAATCGCTACGCCAGCATTTTTCATGGCTTCGGCCTGTGGGATGGTGCGGGGAAAGCCGTCAAATAAAAAGCCATTGGCGCAATCGGCGTCTTTAATGCGCTCTTTGACCAAGCCGATAATGACTTCGTCAGGCACCAAGCCGCCGGCATCCATGAATTTTTTGGCTTCTAGGCCCAGTTGGGTGCCTGCTTTGACCGCTGCGCGCAACATATCGCCGGTAGAGATTTGCGGGATGTTGAATTGTTCTTTGATGAAAGTGGCTTGTGTGCCTTTACCGGCTCCCGGCGCGCCCAGCAGAATCAAACGCATAGATTGCTCCAAATTGATTTTTATAAAAAACGCGATTATAGCAGGCTAGTGCGGGCCTGCCAGATAATTGCTAATGGCAACAAAAGCCGCTACGCCAAGGTTTTCGGCACGCAGTTGCGGGTCTATGCCTAATGCGCTAAATCCAGCATCATCAAGCAAGCCTTTTAATGTGTTGCGTAAGGTTTTACGCCGCTGTCCAAACGCTGCGGTGACGACTTTAGCAAACAAGGCTTCATCCGTTGCCGGAAACGGTAGCTTTGCATAGGGCACACAGCGGACAAAGGCGGATTCAACTTTGGGCGCGGGATCAAACGACTCGGGTGGCACGGTGACTAAATAATCCATCTGCAAACGGTATTGCAACATGACCGATAAGCGACCATAGGCAGCCGTTGAAGGTGATGCCACCATGCGCTCGACCACTTCTTTTTGCAGCATGAAATGCATGTCTATGATTTGGGCGGTGTTTTCCAGCAACTTGAACAAAATCGGGCTGGAGATGTTGTAGGGCAAATTACCCACCACCCTGATGCGAGGGCATAGGCAGGCAAAATCAAATTTCAGCACGTCTGCATTGTGTATGGTCAGGCTGTCAGCCGGATAAAACCCCTGCATCCATAGAATAATGTCGCGGTCTATCTCCACCACATGCAGATGTTTTAGATGCTTTAACAAGGGCTGGGTCATGGCGCCTAGGCCGGGGCCAATTTCTACCATGCAGTCTTGTGACTGTGGATGAATGGCGTTGATTAAGGCTTGAATAATGCCTTGATCAATCAAGAAGTTTTGGCCGAATTTTTTTTTCGCGATATGTTTCATGGTGTCGTTGGGTAGGCTAAGCGACAGGACAATAGAGTCTATGCGCGTCGTTGATTGGCCAAATCAATGGCTAGCTGTAAGGCGCTGTGTAGGCTTCCACTGTCGGCACAGCCACTGCCGGCGATATCGAGCGCGGTGCCATGATCGACCGAGGTGCGGATAATGGGCAACCCCAGGGTGACGTTGACGCCTTGGCCAAAGCTGGCATATTTAAGCACGGCCAAGCCTTGGTCATGATACATGGCTAAGAAAGCATCGGCATGAGCCAAGTGGTGGGGTGAGAACATGGTATCCGCAGGCAAGGGGCCTATCAGTTGCATGCCTTCAGCCTGCAAGGCCGCCAGCACAGGTTGTAATGTGTCAATTTCTTCGCGTCCCAGATAGCCGTCTTCGCCAGCATGTGGATTGAGTCCAGCCACCACGATTCGCGGCTGGGGAATGCCAAAATAATGTTGTAAATCATGGTGCAAAATCTGCAAGGTCTGCCGCAGATTTTGTGGCGTAATTGCTGCACTGACCTGCGTCAGAGGCAGGTGGGTGGTCACCAGTGCGACCCTCATGCCACCGCCGACCAACATCATGACGACTTTATCGGTGTGGGTTTTTTCAGCGAGATATTCGGTATGGCCGCTAAAAGCGATGCCTGCTTGATTGATGATGCCTTTATGCACGGGGGCGGTCACCATTGCATCAAACTCGCCTTGCTGACAGCCCGCCAATGCGCGGTCTAGCATGGCCAGCACCGCCGAGCTGTTCGCCACATTGAGTTGCCCAGCGACCACTGGCGCGGCCAGCGGCACCGGCAAAACCTGCAGTTGACCGTCACCGCGATGTGGTGCTGCTTCACCTGAGTAAAGTTGCAAGGTTAGCGGCTTGCCCAATTGTGCGGCACGCGCAATTAATGCTTCAGGGTCTGCCAACACTACCAGTGCAGTAGGTTGATTTGCGGGCAAGGTTTGATGCGCCAAGGCGACGCATAGGTCTAACCCAATACCCGCAGGCTCGCCCGCGGTTAACGCAATGACCGGCGGCCGCGTGCGCGGAGTGGAGGGCGAGGATAACGGCGTTACAGTCATGACAGTAGCTGCATGCAGCCCACGCGCTTAAAACTTATCCTCAAGCCGCAACTCGACAAATGCTTTATCACGCAGCTCACGAATCCAGTCGTTGTAAGCCTCTTCGGCCTTGCGGGCGCGGATTTCCTGACGTGCTTTTAAGCGCTTGGACTCTTTAGACATGTCTTGTTTGCGCCGCTCAAGCACCTGTATCAAGTGCCATCCAAACTGGCTACGAACTGGCATGCTGACCTCGTTAATGGCCAGTTCGGCCATGGTTTTTTCAAACACT
>JAIXZQ010000098.1 GCA_027489475.1 Methylophilus sp. | reverse complement strand
TTAATTTGATGCTCACTTAATTTGATGCTCACTTAACTTGATGCTCACTTAATTGGGTACGCACTAGCTTAAGTTAACTCGCCCCAGTTGTAGGCAGCCTATCATCACACGCAAGCTACGCCTATAACACAGGCTCCCCTCAGGATAAATCGCGCCAGCCCAGTCCATCAGATTGGTCCGCAATCTGTACCCAGGCGGGGTCGCAGCCCATGACTTGACTCAAGGCTTGTTTTGCCAAGTCAGGGGTGTTGTTTTTTTCACTCAGGTGCGCGGCCACCAGTTGCTTGAGCCGCGTCCTATCCAGTTTAGCCAACAATTGCGCGCTGGTCTGGTTATCCAAATGCCCTAACCAACCGCCCACCCGCTGTTTGAGTGCGGCGGCATAGGGGCCGGTGCGCAGCATCTCTAAATCATGATTACATTCCAGCAACAAGCCGTCACAGCCGTGCAGCATGGTGATGATATGCGGGGTGACGCTGCCAACATCGGTTAACACACCGAGTTTGCGGGCGCCATCGGTCAAGACAAATTGTGCAGGTTCGCGCGCATCGTGTGGCACGGGATAAGGATGCACTTCTAAGGCATCGACGGCAAAGGAGCTATGAGCATCAATGATATGACAGGTCACTGGCTGGGCAGGCATATAGCGTGCACACATACGATAGGTGCCGTGGGTCAGCCACACCGGCAAATTAAAGCGTGCGGCCAGTTTAAATACGCCGCGCGCATGGTCGTCATGCTCATGCGTGACCAAAATCCCCATCAATTGCTCGGGCTGTAAAGATAAACGCGCCAAGCGCTGCACGGTTTCTTTGACGCTAAAGCCACAGTCAAGCAAAAGCCGGGTTTCCCCGGCTTCGATCACAGTGGCATTGCCTGCACTGCCACTGCCTAACGATGCAAACCGCACACAGCCTCCATTTATTTAAGCTGTTCGTACAACAACGAAATGATGCGGTTCGCCGTAGTCGAGGTGTTGCGTTTGTTTTCTGCGGTTAGCACATACACATCGCTGGTATCGTTTGCGTTTTCAAGCACCTGTATCCGATATTGTTTGCTCGATTTGTCGCCATCAGAGGTGCCTTTCCAGAACTTGGTCTTGTCACCCGATTTGACCTCGGCAGGGGTCGTGCTTTTCTCGTCGTCATCACTGCTCCAAAACTTCAGACGCTCAAGCAAGCCTTTTTTCTGCTTAATGGGGTCTTCAGCTTCTGAGTCGGCATAGCGCACATAAAAAATGCCTTCAGCGCGGTTTTTATCTTCTGTCACAAAGCCAATTCTATCCAGCGCGAGGCCAACACGGCGCCAGGATCGGTCAAATGGTTCATTGAGTTTGAGCGTCACACTTTGATCAGACTCTTTCACCACATCGGCTCGTTTTTCTGCGGCAGCTTGAGTAATCACCTGATCGGCTTTTTTCTCATCCAGTCCCAGTTTTACCATCAAGCGGCGCAGCAATTCGGCATCCAAATCAGCATCAAACTCTTTGCCGGCATTGTTTTTGTTTTCTGCCGCATCGGCGCGGTAACCGGTATCAATCACGCCCAATTGGGTCGTGACATAGTTTTTGCCATCATCTGGCGCCCCGGCAACCGTTCTGTGGGTCATGTAGATTTCAGTCGTGCCTTCTTGCTCACCGCGCTCAAGACGGGTACGGAATTTACGACGGTCGGCAAAACCTGATAACTTATCCATCCACGCATCAAAGCGTTCGCCGTAGCCACGTGTGTCCTCTTTGGGTTTGATGGCGTCTGATTGCAGCCATTCGGTTTCTATTACTCCGGTTTCAGGGTTTTCCACCTTGACAGCAAAGCCTTGGTCTAGCCAAAAATCACGTACCGCGGGCCAAATTTTTTCTGGCGGAGCATTGACCACCAGCCAGCGTTGCTGACCCGCCTTGACCATGCGCACGTTTTTCATGTCAGCCAAAACCGGCTGGGGGCCATTTTGCTCTTGCGCTTCTTGATTTTGACTGTAGGCAGAATAGCTGGCAGCGCCAGGTACGTTGTAGGTGCTACTGGTACGCACCGCCGTCAAGTCTGGAGGGACTTCTAGGGGTTTAGAGCGGCCAGCGCCTTTGTAATCAGAACTGTTGTCTATAAACGGGATGGAATCGCAGGCGCTCAGTGCGGCCACCAGAGAACACAGGACTGCACGGTTTAGCCACAACGGGTGTATTAATTTCACTTCTCTCATCCTCACAATTGATGACAGGGTTATGCGGTAATCCCAGCTTGCTGCATCGCGGCGCGCAAAGTGGCATGATGCTGCGTGGACAAATTGACCAACGGCAATCGAATACCCGTGCCTATCAAGCCCATTTGCTGCAATACCCATTTCACCGGAATCGGGTTTGCCTCAACAAACAGCTTTTGATGCAAGCCAAACAATTTTGCGTTGACCGCCGTTGCGGCAGCGACTTCTCCACGCAGAGCATGCTCACATAGCGCGTGCATCAACTGCGGAGCCACATTGGCAGTCACTGAAATCACACCTTTGCCCCCCAGCAACATTAAGGCCAATGCGGTCGCATCATCGCCGCTATAAACGGCAAAATCAGCTGGTTTGCGCAGCAATAAATCGGTGCCACGCTCTATCCCACCAGTGGCGTCTTTGATGCCGACAATATTCGGTATAGCCGCCAGACACAACACAGTATCATTGCTTAAGTCACAACCGGTACGGCCAGGCACATTGTATAAAATCTGTGGAATATCCACCGCCTCAGCCACCGCTTTAAAGTGCTGATACAAGCCCTCTTGTGACGGCTTGTTGTAGTAAGGGGTGACTAACAAGCAGGCGTCGGCACCCAGACGTTTCGCTTGTGCGGTGAGCGCAATCGCTTCTGACGTGGCATTGGCGCCTGTGCCGGCAATCACGGGAACACGCTTGGCCACATGCTCTACAGTGGTCTGAATCAACAGGCAATGTTCTTCAACATCCACGGTGGGCGACTCACCGGTGGTGCCAACAATGACGATGCCATCGGTCCCCGCAT
>JAIXZQ010000330.1 GCA_027489475.1 Methylophilus sp. | reverse complement strand
TGACTAAGGGCTTGCGCGTACCAATCCCACAGTTTGAGATAGCTCATAAAGTCTGAATCATCCGCCTTAAACTTGGCATGGGCGTTGTCTGCCGCCTCACGTTTATCCATCGGCCGTTCGCGCGGGTCTTGAATACTCAGGGCACTGGCGATGATTAAAATTTCGCGGACACAGCCTTCTTTTTTGGCGCTCACAATCATGCGCGCCACGCGTGGATCAAGCGGCAAACGTGCCATCTGCCGACCCAAGGCAGTGATTTCACGGCGCTCATTGACTGCACCCAGCTCTTGCAGCAGTTGATAGCCGTCACTGATCAGGCGTGAGGAAGGCGCTTCAATAAACGGAAACTCGGCCACATCGCCAAGCCGCAAATCGGCCATGCGCAAAATGACGCTGGCGAGCGAACTGCGCAAAATCTCTGGGTCAGTAAATGCCGGGCGTTGCAAAAAGTCGTCTTCGGCGTACAAGCGCACGCAAATGCCATTGGAGACGCGACCGCAGCGACCAGCGCGTTGTTTGGCCGCGGCTTGCGAGATTTTTTCAATCTGTAATTGCTCGACTTTAGCCCGCGGGCTATAGCGGTTCACCCGTGCCAAACCGGTGTCTATCACGTATTTAATGCCGGGCACCGTTAGCGAGGTTTCGGCGACATTGGTGGCTAATACAATGCGGCGTTTGCCACTGGTGCGGAAAATCTTTTGCTGGTCTTCGATACTCAAGCGCGCAAACAGCGGCAAAATTTCTACCGACTGCAGTTTGGGCGAACGGCCTTGGTATTTGCGCAAATGCTCGGCGGTGTCACGGATTTCTCGTTCACCCGGCAAAAAAACCAAAATATCCCCTGCTTGGCCGTTTTGCGCACCCAAACGTAATAGGTCTTCTGCGGTATCGAGGATGGCATCCTCCATCACCTCTTCTTCATCATCCTCTTGCAACCAGCGCGTTTCGGTACGCGGAGGTTTGCGTTTAATGCCCATCAGGTCTTGCGCAAAGCGGTCAATGTCGTCCAAGCCGTCATCAATAGGCACTTCAACCGCCACCAGACTGGTTTTATTACCCAAGGGCCGATAGCGGATTTCAACGGGATAGGTGCGGCCAGACACCTCGATGACGGGTGCCTCGTTAAAATGCTTTGAAAAGCGCTCGGCATCGATGGTGGCCGAGGTCACAATCACTTTGAGGTCTGGCCGTTTTGGCAACAACTGCTTGAGATAGCCGAGCAGAAAATCAATATTCAGGCTGCGCTCATGCGCCTCATCGATGATGAGGGTGTCATAGCCATTGAGAAACTTGTCGCTCTGCGTCTCGGCCAGCAAAATGCCGTCGGTCATCAGCTTGATATAACTGTCGGTCGACAATTTATCGTTAAAACGCACTTTATAGCCCACGGCCTCACCCAAGGGGCTGCGCAATTCTTGTGCGATGCGCGAAGCGACTGCGCGGGCTGCAATGCGTCGAGGCTGCGTGTGGCCGATGAGTCCGGCCACGCCACGACCAAGCTCAAGACAAATTTTAGGCAATTGCGTGGTTTTGCCTGAGCCGGTTTCGCCACAGACGATAACCACTTGATGTTGCCGTATGGCGGCCGCAATCTCATCTTTTTTTCCGCTGACCGGGAGCTCTGGCGGATAGTCTGGCACCGGCAATGCCGCCAGGCGTGCTTGACGTCGCTGTTGCGAAAACTGAACGTTACGCGCGAGGTCGAGCAGCTTTTTTTCAAAAGCACTGGCTTGCGCGTTGGCCTCTGTGCCTGCGGCAGAAGATGGCGTCTGCGGCAACTGATCGCGCAATTGTTGCAGCCGTCGCTTGAGCGGAAAACGATCGGCCAACATGCAGTTGACCAGTTGGCGTTCTAGTTGTGCGATTAATTGCTGCGGGGTGGCGGTGGTCATAACGGCGTATATTTTAACATGCAGGCCGTCTGACACAGTGTGGGCCTGATAAAACTAGACACCCGGCCAAGGCCGGGTGCAGCGTGAACAACTTAATGGGCATGGCCCACAGGGGACAACTAGAAACTGGGGGTTTTGATGCGTTCAGTCAAATGCGGCGCAATCACTTGTAGCATCTGGCTAAACACTTTTGGGTTGGCGGCAACGATATTGCCCGTGCGTAACCAGCTTTCATTGCCTTCAAAGTCGCCCACAATACCGCCCGCCTCTTGCACCAACAAGGCCCCTGCCGCGATATCCCAGGGTGATAGGTTGATTTCAAAAAAGCCATCGGCAAAACCAGCCGCCACGTAGGCTAGATCCAACGCAGCCGAGCCGGGTCTACGTAAGCCCGAGGTCTTTTTGGCCATGTCTCTGAAAATATTGATGTAGGTTTCAAAGTAGCTAAAGTCTTTGAACGGAAACCCGGTAGACAGCAACGCTTCTTGCAGCTTGGCGCGCTGCGTAACGCGGATGCGGCGGTTGTTCAAAAACGCCCCACTGCCTTTGGTGGCAGTGAATAAATCATTGCGCACGGGGTCGTAAATAACCGCTTGCGTCAGCACGCCTTTTTCTTGCAAGGCAATCGAAATACAGTAGGCTGGAAAGCCATGCAAAAAGTTGGTGGTGCCATCTAACGGGTCTATGATCCAGATGCTGTCTGCCTCATGGCTTGATTTACCGCTCTCTTCACCATAAAAGCCGTGTTTGGGATAGGCCTCTTGCAGCACAGCGATAATCGCTTGTTCGGCACTGCGGTCCACCTCACTGACAAAGTCGTTGGTGTCTTTTTGCTCGATTTTGAGGCTGCCGATATCGAGTGACGCCCGGTTGATGATTTTGCCAGCTTCGCGCGCGGCACGAATGGCGACATTGAGGGTGGGATGCATGCTGTGAGTTCTTGATTCAACTGTTAAAATGCTATTTTAGCTTTTTAAGCGCTGTGCCACAAACACAACGACACGTCTGCCTCATGTCTAACCATCCTGAAACACCACTTTTTAACCGTCTGCGCGTTGTTTTATGCCACACCAGCCACCCCGGCAACATAGGCTCCACCGCGCGGGCGATGAAAACCATGGGTTTGTCGCGGCTGTATTTGGTGCGCCCAAAACACTTTCCAGATAGCGAGGCGACATCGCTGGCCGTGAACGCCGCCGATGTACTAGAGCACGCCGTGGTGACCGAAACGCTAGCAGAAGCGCTGGCCGATTGTCAGTTTGTGATTGGCGTCAGCGGTAAAGAACGCTCGCTGTCGCAACAAGTGATGACGGTGCGCGAGGCCGCCCAAGAGGTGAAACACATGGCCGGTCACAGTGAAGTCGCACTGGTGTTTGGCACCGAAATGAGTGGCTTGAGCAATGCCGAGGCCGACCAATGCCATGTGCTGGCGACGATTCCGGCCAACCCCGCCTATACCTCGCTGAATCTTGCCCAAGCGGTGCAAATCATGTGCTACGAAATACGCATGGCCCTGACCACTGGCGCACTGCATTATCAAGAAAAGCCGGTCGAATTGGCGACGCACGATGATTTGGAACGCTTTTATGCCCATCTGCAAGCCGTGCTTGAGCATATCGGCTATATCAATCCTCGCGCGCCCAAAAAACTGTTTGAGCGGCTGCGTCGTCTTTATGGCCGCACTCGACTCGAAAAAGAAGAGGTTAATTTGTTGCGTGGCATCTTGACCTTGACGGTACAACCTAAAAAACACAGCAAATATTAGCCTGCAAATCACCGCACTTTCCTAAAGGGCAGACAGCAGAGCGCAGACGGGCTAATGCTTATTCTATGGCTGCCAGCCCAAGCCGCGCGCGCGCCTGATTGCAGGCATCTGAGCCTGCCATAAACTCGCGACAGGTGCTCGAACGCTGCGCATAAATCGAACAGCTGACCGCTTGCCCCAGCTCACCCTGCAAGGCTATGCATCGCACGGGGCGCTGATCGGTGCCCTGCATACACACATAGGTTTCGTTGACTTTACGGGTCAGGCCCACCGGCACGCTGCCTTGCGGATGCGCGTCGGTTTCTGCCCAATAAAACGACACGCGAAAACTGGCGCAACAGGCGCCACAAGACTGGCAATGGTCAGACATGACTCGTTAATGAGGAATGAAAGCCTGTATTTTAAGCGGTAAACCCGGATAGCGCGGCATTCAAGTGACAATTAGGCTGCGCGCGCATGCCTCCATAGGATTTGGTCAGGATGCCGCACCAGCCAAGCGACTGCGTTTGGCGCCAACGGGGCTGCCTGAGTTATGGCATAATGCGCGCATGTTCCAGCATCTAAAAGAAGACATCGCCATTGTGTTTGACCGCGATCCAGCGGCGCGCACCCGTTTTGAGATATTGACCACCTATCCGGGCGTGCATGCGCTGATATTGCACCGTATCAGTCATTGCTTATGGACGCATCGCTGGTTCTGGTTAGGCCGCGCCCTCTCTCATCTGGCACGCTGGCTGACAGGCATCGAGATACACCCCGGTGCGACCATCGGTCACCGCGTGTTTATTGATCACGGCATGGGCGTGGTGATTGGAGAAACCGCCGTCATTAGTGATGATTGCACCTTGTACCATGGCGTCACTTTAGGGGGCACCAGCTGGAACAAAGGCAAACGCCACCCTACACTTGAGTCTGGTGTGGTCATAGGCGCAGGGGCCAAAGTGCTGGGGCCGATTACCATCGGTAAAAATGCCAAGATAGGGTCGAATGCGGTGGTGGTGAAAGACGTGCCTGAAGGCGCAACGGCGGTAGGGATTCCTGCGCGTATTCTTGAGGAAGAAAAGGTCAAACAACGTCAGGATGTTGCACAAAAAATGGGCTTTAGTGCCTACGCGATTGGCAATGACGACAATGATCCGATGAGCAAAGCAATTAACAGCCTGCTCGACCATGCGCACAAACAAGATCTTGAGCTTGCAGCGCTCAAGCAACAACTGGCTAAGCTCAATGACAGCGAGACTGACAGCAATGTCGCCGAGGCCTTTGCCAAAAAACCCAACCCGCCACAGTCTTAAGCTGAGTATGGCCTCTCGCCTTGCCGGCGACCTTGTTACAAAAGTTTAACACCTCCTCTACCTGAACTTTTCAGTTTAAATAATTGACTAAAACACTAGGTTATTCTATTATTTAGCTTGATAGACAAGGTGAACACACGATGCGATTAACAACTAAAGGCCGGTTTGCGGTAACAGCTATGCTGGATATCGCGCTTTACGAGGCGGACAAGCCCGTTACGCTGGCTGGCATCAGCGAACGTCAAAGCATTTCTCTCTCTTATCTCGAACAATTATTTAGCCGTTTGCGTAAGCAAGGCTTGGTTTCTAGCGTGCGTGGCCCCGGTGGTGGGTATCGCATAGCCAAGGCCCACAGCGAGATTTCGGTGTCTGACATTATTACTGCGGTCGATGAGCAAATCGACGCCACCCAATGCGGCGGCAGCGAAAATTGTCACGATGATGGCCGCTGTATGACCCATGAATTATGGGCCTCGCTGAACAACAAAATTTTGGAATATTTGTCAGGTGTGAGCTTGGCTGACATGGTCAATATGCAACGCAACAAATCTGCGGGCACGATTATATTTAGTCCTAAAAAACCGGCTGCCGGTCATACCATTGCGGCTTAAGCACCAATAACGCCATGACCAGCGAGACTGTGTTTTTTGACCATAACAGCACCACCCCGCTCAAGCCCGAGGTGCTGGAGGCCATGCTGCCATGGATGAGCCAGACTATAGGCAATCCTACCAGTCGGCATGTGTATGGTCGCCAAGCTCGCGAGGCCGTCGAGTTTGCACGCAGTACGATTGCAGCCAGTGTCGGCGTGCAGTCCAGTCAGGTGGTATTTACCTCAGGCGGCACAGAAGCAAACAATTTTGCGATTAAAGGCATCTGCCAGTCGCTCACCCCTACGCAACTGTTAATCAGTGCGATTGAGCATCCCTGTATTAGCCGCACGGCGCAAGCCATGGCGGCACAAGGCTGGCAGGTGAACACTTTAGCGGTGGATGCGCAAGGCGTGCTCGCACTGGCAAACGCCGAACAGGCTTTACAAACACCGACTGGCTTGGTGTCTGTGATGTTGGCTAACAATGAAACCGGCGCACTACAACCTGTGGCCGAACTCGC
>JAIXZQ010000352.1 GCA_027489475.1 Methylophilus sp. | reverse complement strand
TGGATCAGATTGGGCAATATCTTCGCCCACGCAATACAGCGCTTTGAAGCTGCCTTCAGTCGCCAAGTCCAGCATGTTTGGAATACGCAAGCCGGGGTCTGCGCTCAGCGGAACGCCCCAAGCTTGTTCAAACTCTGCACGGGTTGCGTCATCAGACACATGACGATAGCCAGGAAACTCATGCGGCATAGAACCCATGTCACATGAGCCTTGTACGTTGTTTTGACCGCGCAATGGGTTCACACCCACGCCCTCGCGGCCAATGTTGGCCGTGGCCATCGCGAGGTTGGCAATACCCATGACGGTGGTAGAGCCTTGGCTGTGTTCTGTCACACCCAAGCCATAATAAATGGCCGCGTTGCCGCCTGTGGCGTATAAACGGGCTGCCTCACGCACCAAGTTAGCAGGTACGCCCAACTCTTCTTCCAAGGCCTCAGGGGAGTTTTCAGGCTTGGCGGCAAAATCGCGCCAAGCGACAAACGAATCCCATTCGCAGCGTTGTTTAACAAACTCTTCTTGGACCAATCCTTCTGTCACTATCACATGCGAGATGGCGGAAATGATGGCAACATTGGTGCCTGGACGCAGTTTCAAATGATAATCGGCCCGAATATGCGGTGAGTTGGCCACCAAGTCGATTTCACGAGGATCCACGATAATCAGTTTGGCGCCCTCACGTAAGCGACGCTTCATCATTGAACCAAACACGGGATGGCCGTCAGTCGGGTTGGCACCCATGACAAAAATCACATCTGACTTCATCACCGAGTCAAAGGTTTGCGTGCCGGCAGATTCACCCAAGGTTTGCTTGAGACCATAGCCGGTGGGGCTGTGGCAAACGCGCGCGCAAGTGTCGACGTTATTCACACCAAATACCGCACGCACCAGTTTTTGCGTCACATAGACTTCTTCGTTGGTGCAGCGGCTAGAGGTGATGCCCCCCACCGCGGCTTTGCCATATTGCGCCTGAATACGTTTAATTTCGCTGGCTGCGTAGTTAATCGCCTCATCCCAACCCACTTTTTGCCAGGGGTCATGAATGCTCTTACGTATCATGGGCGTTGTGATGCGGTCTGCGTGGGTCGCATAGCCCCAGGCAAAACGACCTTTTACACAACTGTGGCCATGGTTTGCACCGCCTTGTTTGCTTGGCGTCATGCGCACCACTTGCTCGCCCTTCATCTCGGCATCAAAACTACAACCCACGCCACAATAGGCACAAGTCGTCGTCACAGTGTGCTCAGGGGTCCCGGCTTCAATCACCGTTTTTTCCATCAAGGTGGCGGTTGGGCAGGCCTGAACACAGGCGCCGCAAGACACACACTCAGAGTCCATAAATGCCTTGTTGCCGGCAGACACCTTGCTTTCAAAGCCACGGCCTTGGATGGTCAATGCAAATGTGCCTTGGGTTTCTTCACAGGCACGCACGCAACGCGAACAGACGATGCATTTTGAGGGGTCAAAGGTGAAATAAGGATTTGATTCATCTTTGGTTTGACCCAGATGATTTTCGCCTTCATAGCCATAGCGCACCTCGCGCAAGCCGACGGCACCCGCCATATCTTGTAATTCGCAGTCCCCGTTGGCGGCACAGGTGAGACAATCTAAAGGATGGTCTGAGATATAAAGCTCCATCACACCGCGACGTACATCTGCTAATTTTGGCGTTTGCGTCTTGACCTTGAGACCAGGGGCGACGGGGGCGGTACACGAGGCGGGATAGCCACGACGGCCTTCGATTTCAACCAGACACAAACGACATGAACCAAACGGTTCTAGCGAGTCTGTGGCACACAACTTAGGAACAGTGACGCCAGCCAGTTGCGCAGCATGCATAATCGAGCTGCCTTCAGGCACGGTCACATCCACACCATCGATGTTAAGCGTAATCAGGGTGGTGCTGTCCGATTTTGGCGTGCCGTAATCCTTGGCTGGATCATATTTAGGCATCTCGGGCTGCGCTGCAGTGTATTTGATGTCATCCATAAATTAGCATCCTTTGCTGCGATTAAGCAGCCGCTTCTTGTTGGCCTAGGCCAAAATCTTCAGGGAAATGGTTCAGCGCACTGATGACTGGGTAAGGCGTCATGCCCCCCAATGCACACAATGAGCCATTCAACATGGTATCGGACAAATCTTTCAGTAACTGTATGTTTTGCGGTCGGTTTTTTCCAGCCACAATTTTATCCATGACCTCCACGCCGCGGGTAGACCCAATTCGGCAGGGCGTACATTTGCCACAACTTTCGGCAGCACAAAATTCAAAGGCATAGCGCGCCATATGCGCCATATCTACGGTGTCATCAAATGCCACAATACCGCCGTGACCCAATACCGCCCAAATCTGGCTAAAGGCCTCGTAATCCAGCGGCGTATCAAATTGGCTTTCAGGCAGATAGGCGCCCAATGGCCCGCCCACTTGCACCGCGCGTATCGGTCGACCCGTGGCTGATCCGCCGCCAAAGTCATACAGCAATTCGCGCAAGGTGGCACCAAAGGCCAGCTCCACCAAGCCGGTCTGTTTTAAATTGCCCGCCAATTGAATCGGCAAGGTACCGCGCGAACGTCCCATGCCATAGTCGGCATAGTACTGCCCCCCTTTATCCAGAATAATGGGGATGGTTGCCAATGAAATCACATTGTTCACAATGGTAGGCTTGCCAAACAGGCCTTCAATGGCTGGCAGTGGCGGCTTAAAGCGCACCAGCCCACGCTTGCCTTCTAGACTCTCCAGCAAGGAGGTTTCTTCGCCACAGACATAGGCTCCAGCGGCGCGGCGCACTTCTAAGTAAAAGGTTTTTCCAGAGCCGCGTATGTTTTCGCCTAGATAGCCCGCCAAGGTCGCTTTGCGTATGGCTTCATTCAAGGTACGCATGGCGTGTGGGTATTCGCTGCGCAAATAGATATAGCCTTGTGTCGCACCGACGGCAATGCCCGCAATGGTCATGCCTTCAATCAACACAAAGGGGTCATCTTCCATAATCATGCGGTCAGAATAGGTGCCAGAATCGCCTTCATCGGCATTACAGACCACATACTTTTGCTCGGCCGGCGCATTGAGAACGGTGTTCCATTTAATGCCGGTGGGGAACGCAGCCCCGCCGCGACCACGCAGACCCGAATCAGTAACCGTCTTGACAATGTCTGCCCCAGTCATCGCCAAAGCATTCTGCAGCCCGCGATAGCCTTCATGGGCCAAATAGTCATCCAGCGAGACTGGGTCGGTGATACCGACGCGTGCAAAGGTCAGGCGTTGCTGTTTTTTTAACCACACAAGGTCGTCGGTCACGCCCAAATGTAAAGGATGGGCTTGTGCGCTGGCAGACAAGGCTTCGGTAAACTGGGCTTCAAATAAACCCGAAACATCTTTCGGCATGACTGGGCCAAATGCGACGCGGCCTTGCGCAGTCTCCACCTCAACCAAGGGCTCTAACCAAAACAAGCCACGTG
>JAIXZQ010000328.1 GCA_027489475.1 Methylophilus sp. | reverse complement strand
TTGGCAAAGAGGCGTTTGAGGCTCATATGCAGCAGGCCATGCCCTTGTCGCAATACATTATTCAGCACTTGAGTGAGCACAATCCGCTGGCTTCGCAAGAAGACAAGCTGCAGTTTTTAAACCAGGCAGAGCCGATACTCAAACAGATTCAGGCGCCACGCTATGCGACCTTGTTGCGTAAAAAAGTCGCTGAGTTGGCGGGGTTAGAACATCAAGAAATGCAGCGTATGCTCAAGTTGCCCAACCCGGCCACCGTGCAGGCTAAGGCAGTGCGGCAACGCGCGCGCACCACCTTGTCATTGTATGTCCGCTTGGCGTTAATGCTGTTGATGCGCCCGCAGTGGGCTAGCCCAGCCTTGGCGCAGCACATTGTAGGCGACAGCGACGAAGCACAGATGCTCAGCGCGGTGCTGCAAACGGCGCTGACCCAGCCGACGTCGCGGCCAGTCGTGCTGTTACAAAGCTTGGCTGGCAGTATCAGCGAGGTCTTGCGTCATCAGTTGCAACGTGAATTGTCGCTGTTGGATGAAAGCCTAGACTTTGCGCTTGAATTTGAAGGGGCGTGTACCCAATTAGCAGACATGGCCGCGCAAACCCGCGAAAAAGCCCTGCTTTTGCAATTGCAAGAAAAACCGTTTGCCGCTTTGTCTGCACAAGAGCGTGAAGCCTTGCGCGCGCTCACTAGCAAACGCTAGTGCATCATCCCTGGTAAAAACCAGTGTTCGGTGCTTAATAAGTACGCACAAATCTGGTAAAATATAGGGTTTCCCGTAATGTTAAATCGAGTGGTGTGCCTGTCGCAGTGGGCTACTCGCAGCATCAATCATTTTAGAGGTGGAATCGGCCATGGCCAGACCCAAAGCAGATAAAAGTTTAGACAAAGAACTCGGTATTAACGAAGTCGAGCATCCCAAAGACCCTGCCACCCAGGCCATGGATGCAGAAGCCCGTCGCACCCGCTTAAAAACCCTGATTGTTCTGGGTAAAGAGCGTGGCTATCTCACCTATGCCGAAATCAATGACCACTTGCCCGACGATGTGCAAGACTCTGAGCAAATCGAGAGCATCATCGGCATGATTAATGACATGGGTATTCAGGTGTATGAAGAAGCCCCTGATGCCGAAGTTTTGCTGATGTCTGATGCGCCGCCCGCCGTCACCGATGAAGATGCTGCTGAAGAAGCTGAGCAAGCCTTGGCCACCGTAGACTCAGAGTTTGGTCGCACCACCGACCCCGTGCGTATGTATATGCGCGAAATGGGCACCGTCGATTTACTCACCCGTGAGGGCGAGATTGAAATTGCCAAACGCATTGAAGACGGCCTCAAGCACATGGTGCAAGCCATTGCAGCCTGTCCAACAACCATTGCCCAATTGCTTGAGATGGTGGATAAAGTTGAAAAAGACGAACTCAGTGTGGATGAGTTGGTTGATGGCTTGATTGACAGCGACTTAGGTTTGGATGATGCCTTGGCCGTGGATGATGCCGAGGAAGAAGAAGCGGCCGAAGAAGAAACGGACGAAGAAGATGAAGACGGCGATGCCAAAGCCTCTGCACTCTCTGCCGAAGCGCTCGCTCGCCTAAAAGATGAAGTCTTATCGCGCTTTGCCGTGATTCGTGCCGCTAACAGCAAGATGAACACTATCCGCGAAAGCAAAGGCACGCACGACGAAGAATACAAAACCCTGCACCAACAAGTGCTGGATGAGCTCACCGCTTTCCGCTTCTCTGCCAAACAAGTTGAAGCCCTGTGCGACCAAGTGCGTAACATGGTTGAAGAAGTGCGTACCCACGAGCGCAAAATCATGGAGTTTTGTGTAGACAAGGCCAATATGCCACGTCAACAATTCATCAAGAGTTTTGTCGGGAATGAAATCAATCTCAACTGGCTGGATGATGAACTG
Organism: Methylophilus sp.; assembly: GCA_027489475.1. Taxonomy (GTDB): domain Bacteria; phylum Pseudomonadota; class Gammaproteobacteria; order Burkholderiales; family Methylophilaceae; genus Methylophilus. The sequence continues at coordinate 5,680 of JAIXZQ010000328.1, read as the reverse complement.
GCTGGTAAACCCGCCTACGCCGAGCGTTTAGAGCGTTTTAGACACTCTATCCTCGATCAGCAAGAGCGCCTGCAAACCCTGCAAGCGCGTGTAGGCTTACCAATTAAAGAACTGCGCGAAATCAACAAGCAAATGACTACCGGCGAGGCGCGTGCCCGCCGTGCCAAGCGCGAGATGATTGAAGCCAACTTGCGTCTGGTGATTTCGATTGCCAAAAAGTACACCAACCGCGGTCTGCAATTCCTCGACTTGATTCAAGAAGGCAACATCGGCCTCATGAAAGCCGTAGACAAGTTTGAATATCGCCGTGGTTACAAATTCTCCACCTACGCCACGTGGTGGATTCGTCAGGCCATCACCCGTTCGATTGCCGACCAAGCGCGCACCATCCGTATTCCGGTGCACATGATTGAAACTATTAACAAAATGAACCGCATCAGCCGCCAGATTCTGCAAGAAACTGGCCTGGAGCCTGATCCTGCCACTTTGGCTGAAAAGATGGACATGCCGGAAGAAAAAATCCGCAAAATCCTCAAAATCAGCAAAGAACCTATCTCCATGGAAACGCCGATTGGTGACGACGAAGATAGCCATTTGGGCGACTTTATCGAAGACAACACCACGCTTGCGCCTATGGATGCGGCCGTCTACGCCAGCCTGCGTGACGCCACCAGCGAGGTGCTAGAGTCACTCACCCCGCGCGAGGCCAAAGTCTTGCGTATGCGCTTTGGTATTGAAATGAACACCGACCACACGCTAGAAGAGGTCGGCAAACAATTTGACGTCACCCGCGAGCGGATTCGCCAAATTGAAGCCAAAGCTCTGCGTAAACTGCGCCATCCAACCCGCTCAGAACGCCTGCGTAGCTTCCTCGAAAACGGACAAGATTAAGCTATAATCATACGCTTTCAGGCCCCTTAGCTCATGCTTGGTTAGAGCAGCGGACTCATAATCCGTTGGTGCTGTGTTCGACTCACAGAGGGGCCACCATCAAATAAAAGACTCAAGGTTAACGCCTTGGGTCTTTTTATTTAAGTACGCTATTACATTTCTCGTCAGCAGATATTCTTATGTGAATTTACGCATAGCTCAAGTAAACTTGAACGCGTAAATAATATTGATGAGAATGGTATGCGACTGGAGCTTTTGGCCTTTATTGCCCCTGTTTTGGGGGTGCTTTTTTTTTATGGGGTAGAAAAACTCTGTAAGCAACCCTCGAATAATGTATTTAATCGACTAAAAACCATTGCAACACTTGAAGCATTTAATCTGGTGTTTAGTTTTGCTTTATCGGTCACCGTATTGATATTGTGGGTGTTTTGGTTGGCACCATTACAGATTTTTAGTTTTTCAACTATAAACGCGCCAAAGTGGCTTGTGTTTATTCTCAGCTTTTTATTTCTAGACTTTATCAGCTACATACAACACGTTGCGCATCATAAAATTCCATGGTTATGGCGTTTGCATAGATTGCATCATTCAGATCAACACGTCGATTCTTTCACTGCCTTATTGCATCATCCGCTGGAAATTTTCTCAGGTTTTTTGATCAGCGTTACTTTTGCAGTGATTTTTGATATTCCAGTGATTGTTTTAACCATGCATGCTTTGCTCGTTGGATTACACGCGCCTTTTACGCATTTACGAACATTAGTTTCGGATGAGGTGAATAAGTATTTAATGTTTATTGTAGTCACCCCAAATGTTCATCGCGTCCATCATTCATTAGATACCAAAGAGGGTAATGCGAACTTTGGGGGTATTTTCGTGTTTTGGGACTACTTATTTGGCACCATTTGTATTAAATCTGAAAATAATTTGCATAAATCAGTACTTGGAATTGACGCACAACAATCCCCTGCTACAATCAATTTTGCTTCTTACATAAAAAATCCTTTTAGAAAGTAATCATGTATAAAATCGTCTTTGCGACATTTCTATCTCTAACTGCTTTTAGCGTTCATGCTGGTGTTCCAATTGGTCCAATTGTTCCGGCATTTCAAGCTGTGACTACCAATGCGGAATCACAGACTCAGACTGAAAACCGTGCATTTGCAGGCCTTGTTTGGACACTCAAAGATAAATTTTCTTTTATTCCCGATTTAACTGTTGGGGTCAGATCGCTACGGGTCAAGTCAAGTGATAGTGTAAATGGCGCTGAAATCAGTGCACGTATTAAGTTTCAAGGCGGAGTTGCGTTGGACAGTACGCGACTTTCTTACATTGGCGGTCAACGCGACTTCTTAGGTAACCTAGGGGTTGGCTATTCTTTCTCAAATGCATCAATCTTAGGGACTGTTGCTGCACAAAGCGCGTATTCCAGAGTTGGCACAGATTTCCAGTTTTCGGATAAGAGTTTTGTCCCTTACTTTGAACTACTGACAGTGGATAAACCACATAATGTTGATAAAAAAGTTACGACCACCAATAACTTATTAATCAACTAATCCAGCCAACCAGCTTGCTGCTGTGTTAATCACACCGTTAGCCAGTTTAAAAGGACCCAAGGTTAATGCCTTGGGTTTTTTTGTGTTGGGCTGTGCCAATAATGGGTTATTCAGTAAACAACTGAGACTTAGGAGCGCGTTAATCAATAATCGTTTGCTTAATAAATTTATCTTATTTAAGATGAGTTTTCGATGATTAAGGGAGATAACAATGAGATTAAATAAACGGTTCATCGCAGTTCTATTTTTTGGCGGAGTGCTCTTTGCCAGCTCTTCTTTAATCATGGCGGAAGATAAGCCGACAGATAGCCATGTTGACGAGCATGAGCATCATCACGGACAAGATGGCCATGCGGATGAACACGAACATCATCATGGTAAAGATGGCCATGCCGATGAACACGAGCATCATCATGGTAAAGATGGCCATGCCGATGAGCACGAGCATCATCATGGCAAAGATGGGCATACCGATGAGCATCAACATCATCATCCAGCCGATGGCTCAGCCATTCCGCATGAACACCACCATCAAAAAAAATCTAAATAAGTGTGCTAAGGATTAAGTGATGATGCTTAGGCATCTAACGCATGCAATGATTGACTGACAACAAAATAGACCCAAGGTGAAGGCTTTGGGTCTTTTTGTTTGTTATGGGATGGTTAATGGGCTGTAAGTCTCTTGAAGCGCTGTTTAATTTGCTAAGGCGCTTTAAAGACCAACGCATGGATGTATGTCCGCCGCAACCGTATCAAGTAAAAAAGATGAGGTTGGACTGACTGCGCGCAAAAGGAGTCATTAAGCCCTTAACGCGCTTAATCAATAAACACCTCATCTCCCACTGAAATCATCCCCGTATGTGTGGTTTCACCGTATACACCAACATTTTGCTCAGCTTTGGCAACGACTGTTCTTAAGATATGGGTATCTTGAGCCACCTTTTGCTGTGGTTTGGTGATGACACCGCATCTTGGGGTCGTGCCAGTGCAGTGAATGACAATGTTATTAATCTGTATTTTGCGGCCAATCCAATCTTGCTCTACAAGCCCTTTAAATTGAGGACTTGTTTCAATCACAATGTTCGGCCTAAAGCGCTCAATTGACCAATCTGATTCAGGGGCTTGTTGTTTAAGGTGCGCGAATTTGGCGGTGGTGACGACATGCAGGGGGGAGACTAAAAAGAATGTCCCGGGGCGGGATACAAACGTTTGAGCTGTTGGCGGCAGATGATCTAAGTCGGGCAGAGGTTCGCCAGGCGCGCGTTCAAAGGTGGCTTTTAATTCGTCTAGCCAAGGGTGTGCATCTTTTTTATAGCGTCGATAAAAATCTAAATCTTCAGAAGGCCGAAGTCTCTCTAGCGTAGAGGTATGACCAGTGAGCGTGCTCAGTAATGCATGAATATGTTCATCGTCAGCGCCTACCACAGTGCCATCGGGCAGGGTGATATCAATAGCTTGCGGGCCATGGCTGCCGTCCACATTTCTGATGTTGGCTATGCATTGTAGTAACTCGGGCCGATATTTGCAGCTTTGAATTTCTTGCCTATGGGTATCCCTTAAGGCCCATAAGCGGTCACCCCAAAGACCTTGGCTGGTGATTTCAGAAGTGTGTAATGACTCGCCAGCCATGCCTTTCACCGGATAGCGCCAGAGTGCTTTAATTGTGCCAACGTTGACCATCTTGTATTTCAATAAAATAACTTTAAGTCATTCTATTGCACTGTGCATCTTGCGCCATACGTAATCCAACTGATGACAATTGCAATTCTGAAAGATGTGCTTCATCAACGCTGTGCAGTATATTTCTACGTACAATGCACTGCAAAGATGTACAGGCGACAAAGCCGATTTTTGCGGTCGACCGTGGCCATGACAGGCTAAGTGCGGGAACAAACGGCAAATATCCACAGACAGACGCATAAGATGCTTCGCTGTCTGGCTCACCTTGTGGGAGTAGATGTGCGGCTAAAAGCTGGCTGTGATTTTGATTGAATAAAGGGTATAGATGAATAAGAGTGTGAATTTGCGTCTGAGTGTAGCATTGTCGGTGCTTTTGATGACCCCTGCATACGCCAACGATAAAATCGATAGGGATACAGAAACACCGATTCCTCGCGTTAAAAATTTATATGGTTTTGGCGTGGCGGTTTTACCAAAAACGTCTGGTTCTGATGAGTTTAGAACCATCGCTTTACCGATTGTGAATGGAAACTACGGCGATAAGTTTTATATAAATGCCTTACAAGCAGGTGTCTGGCTTTTAGATTCTGATGATAAACGGCTGCGGTTTGGTCTAGCTACCCAAGCCCGTTTTGGATGGGATGCTGATGATGGAAGACTGACACGTGGCATGCGCGATCGTGACTTTACCTTTGATTTAGGCCCCGCAGTCAGATGGCAAACCGATTACGGTACGTTTAATGCCCAATGGGGGATTGATATCGGTGGTGCAAGTCATGGACAGACCGTTGAACTGCAATATATCAAAAGTCTGTATCGTGGCAGTGAATTTAAACTAAACGCCAGCGTTGGTGCGACCTGGAACAATAGCAAATTTAATAATTACTATTTTGGTGTGGGCGCCAATGAAACATCACCGACACGTGCGGCATATACGGCGGGATCAGGCACGGAGTATAGAGTGGGTGTGAATGGAGCCTATGCAGTAAGCAAAGACAGCTACCTATTGTTTGGCGCATTTGTCACCAGATTAAGTGATGAACAAGCGGACAGTCCGATTGTGGAGACACGGATGCAGCCATTCGCCTATTTGGGATATTCAATTGCCTATTAATTGATGGACGGATTGCAGTATGTTTTCTGGCGCAAACACATAGACAAGCTTTGCCAGTCATGGCCGATGTTTTTGTATTCACAACACTTGGATAAAAATTTTCGCTCGAGTCGACCGTAATCAGAGGCTGCCATAATCCATGCCATCACTGTGGCCAACTAATATACAATTCAACAACGCTTGATTTAATGCATAGGGTTACGATTATTCGTAACCCTTTTTTGTTTTTACATCATTTATCTGACGCACGCTGGCGATATACATTACCTTTAACGCGATTTGTACCAATACCCAATATGCATGCATCCAATTTAAGCTATTTATCGTATATCAACTTAAATGCAAAAAAGAGTTTGCATGCTCATGGCGTGATGTTTGGAAATCATTGTGGACGATAGTATCGAGGACTTGATTCCTGACATCTTAAATCGTGACGAGA
>JAIXZQ010000092.1 GCA_027489475.1 Methylophilus sp. | reverse complement strand
TATCCACGGCGCGGCCTTTGACGGAAAAACCAAAGCGGCCATCTTGCGGCAGCCGTTTTTCAGAGATATCCAGCCCGGCCATAATCTTGAGACGCATGACCAGCGCCGAGGCAATCTTGATATCGGCTTGGGTTTGAAAGTGCATGACGCCATCAATACGAAAACGTATCAGCAGCTTGTTTTCTTGCGGTTCAATATGCACATCCGAAGCGCGCACTTGTACCGCATCTTCAAAAATGGTTTGTAACAGCTTGACCACCGGCGCATCGTCTATCCCCAAATCCACACCCATCAGGCTGGTGAGGTCGGCGTTGTTGTCGGCCAGGTCTTCTTGCAGCTCCAGCGCCAGCGATGAAATTTGCTCGGTCTGACGGTATGAGCGGTCTATGGTCTGCATCAGCAGACTTTCTTGCACCACCACAATGTCAATGTCGCGCTTAAGCAAGCGCACCAGCTCGTCATAAGCATAGACGTCAGACGGGTCAACCATCGCAATCAGATAGTTGGTGGCCCGCTCTTCAAGCAAAATGGCGCGGAAACGGCGGGCTTGGACTTCGGGCAGCTTTTGCACCTGTTTGACATCCAGCTCGTACTGACCCAAATCAACAAAGGGAATATTCAGTTGGTGCGCCACGGCTTCAGCAATCTGGCGCTCGTTGGCGTAGCCCTTTTCTGCAATCACGCGACCCAAGCGACGACCGGTTTTGCGCTGTTCTTCCAGCGCCTGGTCGAGCTCAGCCTGCGTCATGAAATTCTGTCTGACCAGAATTTCACCTAATCTAATTTTTTCGGGACGCGCCATGGTGCGGCTTTCAGTAAGTATATTCATAGGTTCTCAATTATCATATCACCCTGAATATCCCCACCCCTGCTGGAATAGACCGATAAAAATGCTTCATATTGTGCTTTTTGAACCTGAGATTCCGCCGAATACCGGCAACATCATCCGCTTGTGCGCCAACGCAGGCGCCAAGCTGCATTTAGTCAAGCCACTGGGCTTTGAATTGACAGATAAACAGCTCAAGCGGGCCGGACTGGACTACCACGAGTATGCCGACCTAACCGTCTATGATGACTGGGCGCACTGCGTGCAGGCCATGCAAGGCCGTCGCATGTTTGCGCTCACCACCAAAGGCAGCACCCGGCATACCGCGCTCAGTTATCAGGATGAAGATGTGTTTGTATTTGGCCCAGAAACACGTGGACTGCCTGAAGAGATACGTGCGCAATTTTCGCCCGAGCACCGAGTGCGCTTGCCTATGATGCCGCACAGCCGCAGCCTCAATCTGTCAAATTCGGCTGCCATCGTACTGTATGAAGCCTGGCGACAACTGGGCTTTCCTGGGGGCAGTTAAAGCGCGCGTGCCTTATCTGGGCATGGGGGGGGGTCGGCAAAGGTGTACGAAAGTAATAGGCAAAAAAAAGCCCCGATTAAGGGGTAAATCGGGGCAACAGGCCTCATCGTAAAGGCTTCCGCTCAGGGAGGAAAGAAGCGGAAAGATGATTCATCATCATCGTGCCAGTATGAGTAGCGCCCTGTTTATAAAGTTCCGACGACCGAGATGGCGTATACATGATTAAGGCATGAACATAGAGGGTTAACGCTCTCTCTATCGCCCCGAGAGCCCCACCTCTGCAAGCAGCCCTGTGCCTGACCGTATCCACCGATGTCATGTCCTTGAAGCCATGCATCATGCGATAATGTGCTTATGATTTCTGAATCCAGCTTATTACAGGGTCTGAACGACAAACAACTGCAAGCGGTGACCCTGCCGCATGTCTCCGCGCTGATATTGGCCGGCGCCGGCAGTGGCAAAACCCGCGTATTGACCACCCGCATTGCTTGGCTGATTCAAACTGGGCAAACCTCACCCATGGGCCTGATGGCGGTGACATTTACCAACAAAGCGGCCAAAGAAATGTTGACCCGGCTCACCAGCATGTTGCCGATTAATACCCGCGGCATGTGGGCGGGCACCTTTCATGGCCTATGCAACCGGATGTTGCGCGCACATTACCGTGAAGCAGGCTTGCCTAATACGTTTCAGATTCTGGATACGGCTGACCAGTTGTCGGCCATCAAGCGGGTGATGAAAACACTGAATGTCGATGACGAAAAATATCCACCCAAGCAGGTGATGGGCTATATCAATGGCTGCAAAGAAGAAGGCCTGCGCGCCGATGCGGTAGAGGCGTATGATGGGCATAGCCAAAAACTGCGCGAATTGTATGCTGCCTACGACCAGCAATGTAACCGCGACGGCGTGGCCGACTTTGCCGAACTGCTGCTACGCTGCTATGAGTTGCTGGAGCGCGAACCGCATATCCGTGCGCATTATCAACAGCGGTTTCAGTATATTTTGGTAGACGAGTTTCAAGACACCAACCGCCTGCAATACCTGTGGCTCAAGCTGTTAGGCGGGGCGCATAACAGCATCTTTGCTGTAGGCGACGATGATCAGAGTATCTATGCGTTTAGGGGTGCACGGGTAGGCAATATGAACGACTTTCAGCGTGACTTTAACGTGCAGAATATCGTCAAGCTGGAAGAAAACTACCGCTCACACAGCAATATCCTGGATGCCGCCAACGCCATTATTGCCAACAACCGCAACCGACTGGGCAAAAACCTGTGGACCTCGGCGGGCAAAGGCGAGCCGATTCGCATTTATGAAGCCTATAACGATACCGATGAAGCGCAGTTTATTGTCGACGAAGTGAATATGCTGCAAAAAGAGGGCGTGTCTTTGGGGGAGATGGCGTTGCTCTATCGCAGCAATGCCCAGTCGCGCATCCTCGAACACACCTTATTTTCGGCCAATATCCCTTACCGCGTGTATGGCGGCCTGCGCTTTTTTGAACGGGCCGAGATCAAACATGCACTGGCTTATATGCGGCTGATTGCTAACGCCAATGACGATACGGCTTTATTGCGTATCATCAACTTTCCGCCGCGGGGCATTGGGGCGCGGGGCCTAGAACAACTGCAAGAAGCGGCACGGCAAAACGAATGCAGTTTATGGCAAGCCGCCAGCAATAAAGTGGGCGCTGGCACCTTGGGCAGTCGCGGGCTTGAAGGCTTTGTGGCCTTGATGCGCCATATGATAGACCAAGGCTATGGCATTTCGCTGGGCGAGCTGGCAGAGCTGGTGATTCATCAAAGCGGATTGATGGCGCACTATCAAAATGACAAAGAAGGCGAAGACCGCATCGAAAACCTGAAAGAACTGGTGACTGCGGCCGTTGCCTTTAGCAAGCAAGACCTAGGCAATCATCACAATATGGATGAAGACACCGACTTACTGACCCAGTTTTTAAACCATGCCAGTCTTGAAGCCGGCGACCATCAGGCTGATGTCGGCCATGAGGCTTTGCAGTTGATGACCGTGCATGCCGCCAAAGGGTTGGAGTTTCAATCGGTGTTTATCAGCGGCGTCGAAGAGGGCTTGTTCCCGCATGATCAGGCTGCCTATGAACAAGGCGGGTTAGAAGAGGAACGCCGCCTGATGTATGTGGCGGTCACGCGCGCCCGTCAACGCTTGTATTTAACCTATGCACAAAGCCGCATGCTACATGGGCAGGTGCGTTATGGCATTCCGTCACGCTTTGTGGACGAGATTCCTGCCGAATTGACCAAGCGTTTGAACAGCAAGCCGGTGGCCAAACCCTATGCTGCCGGCGGACAATATACCCCTGCGGCGGTGAGCGCACCGTCTGCCAATTACCCGTTTAAAATTGGCCAATCGGTGCGGCATGGCAAATTTGGTGAAGGCGTGGTGGTCAGCTACGAGGGCAATGCCAGTGACTTGTCGATTAAGGTCAATTTTGGCAGCGCTGGGTTGAAAACCTTGATGCTGGAATATGCAAAACTAGAAAAATGCTAAGCGTGGTTAAAGCCTTGCATTGACACTTTCGCGGCATGCATACGACACGCGCCCCCTCCCCGCACTGCCTGCCATCATTGAGTCTGGCCTGTCTGGCCGCTATGGTCAGCCTGCCGATGATGCTGGCATATCATGAGCCTCCCATCGCTAACTTTTATGCCGAATGGCTGGCAGCCTGGCTGGGG
>JAIXZQ010000177.1 GCA_027489475.1 Methylophilus sp. | reverse complement strand
AGCGTTTGCTAGTGAGCGCGCGCAAGGCTTCACGCTCTTGTGCAGACAAGGCGGCAAACGGTTTTTCTTGCAATTGCACTAGCAGGGCTTTTTCACGGGTCTGCGCGGCCATGTCTGCTAATTGGGTACACGCTCCTTCAAATTCAAGCGCAAAGTCTAGGCTTTCATCCAACAGCGATAATTCACGTTGCAACTGATGACGCAAGGCCTCACTGATATTGCCAGCCAAGCTTTGTAACAACACGACTGGCCGCGACTGCGGCTGGGCCAGTGCCGTTTGCAGCACCGCGCTGAGCATCTGTGTTTCGTCGCTGTCGCCTACAATGTGCTGCGCCAAGGCTAGGGTGGCCCACTGCGGGCGCATCAACAGCATTAACGCCAAGCGGACATGCAATGACAAGGTGGTGCGCGCACGTTGCCGCACAGCCTTGGCCTGCACGGTGGCAGGATTGGGTAGCTTGAGCATGCGCTGCATTTCTTGATGATCTAGCCCCGCCAACTCAGCGACTTTTTTACGCAATAAGGTCGCATAGCGTGGCGCCTGAATCTGTTTAAGTATCGGCTCTGCCTCGTTTAAAAACTGCAGCTTATCCTCTTGCGAAGCCAGTGGATTGTGCTCACTCAAGTGCTGAATAATGTATTGAGACAAGGGGATGGCCTGCTGCATATGAGCTTCAAACGCCTCTTTGCCAAACGCCCTTACATAGCTGTCGGGGTCATGCTCGTCTGGCAAAAATAAAAAGCGCAATTTAACGCCATCTTTAATCGCCGGCAGCGCATTCATCACGGCACGCCAGGCAGCGGTGCGGCCGGCCTTGTCGCCATCAAAACTAAAAACGATTTCATCGGTTTGCCGCATCAGCTTGGCAATATGAAACGGTGTGGTCGCCGTGCCTAACGCAGCCACGGCGTAATCAATGCCGTATTGCGCCAGCGCCACCACGTCCATATAGCCTTCGACCACCAAGACCCGGCCTGCATCGCGGATGGCACGCCGCGCCATAAACAAACCATACAATTCATGGCCTTTTTGAAACAACGGCGTTTCTGGCGAGTTGTAGTATTTGGGGCTGTCTTCGGGATTTATGACGCGCCCGCCAAAGCCAATGACCTCACCTTTTTGATTGTGTATCGGAAACATGATGCGGTCACGAAAACGGTCATAGCGGCGACCTTGCTCGTTTTTAACCACCAATCCCGCCGTTTCTAGCGCCTCGGCATCATAGTGTTCAAATACCGATTGCAGATTTTGCCAGCCAGCGGGCGCATAGCCAATTTGAAACTTGGCCGCAATTTGACCACTGAGACCACGCGCCTTGAGGTAAGCAATGGCACGTTCAGAGTGTTTGAGCTCAGCCTTGTAATAGTTGGCTGCCTGTTGCAGCGCCTCTTGCAGACCTAACATCTCGCTGCGCGAAGGGGGCGGCGCTTGCTGCGGGTCACGTTGCTCTTGCGGCACGATCATGCCCACTTGCTTGGCCAACTCATGCACAGCCTCAACAAAACTCAAGCCGTTGTATTCCATTAAAAAACTCAAGGCTGAGCCATGCGCGCCGCAGCCAAAACAGTGATAAAACTGTTTGCTTGGACTGACGGTAAAACTGGGCGATTTTTCGTTATGAAACGGACAACAGGCGGAGTAATTAGCCCCGGCTTTTTTGAGCGGCACGGCTTTGTCGATGACATCGACAATTTCAACGCGATTAAGCAGTTCTTGAATAAAGCGCTCGGGAATCATAGCTGCAAGTATCGCTTAAGCCATGCAAAAAACAAAGGGCGCAACGTGCGCCCTTGGCCAGTAACGAGGGATTGCTTAACCGTTAGCCTAGTGCCGCTTTGATCATGGCAGATACTTTGCCCATGTCTGCTTGGCCTGCCACCAACGGCTTAACCGCAGCCACCACTTTACCAATGTCTTTGGCGCCTGCCGCGCCGGTTTCAGTCACCACCTTGGCAATAATGGCACTGATCTCTTGCTCAGTTAATTGTGCGGGCAAGTAGCCTTGCAACACGGTGACTTCAAACTTTTCTTGATCAGCCAAATCATGACGGTTTGCACCTTCAAACGCAGCAATGGAATCTCGGCGTTGCTTGAGCATTTTTTCAATCACAGCCACCACTGCGGCATCGTCCAAGTCTATGCGCTCATCCACTTCGCGTTGCTTGATGGCTGCCTGTAACAGACGAATCACGCCGAGCTTGGGCATGTCTTTGGCGCGCATGGCGGTTTTCATGTCTTCTGATATCTGTGCTTTGAGGCTCATAAACAATCCAGCTGTATATTTAAAAAACAACGCATTGAGGGGGCAGGAATAGGGGCTGTATAAATAGCTAAAGGTTGCGGAAGCCCACAACCTTTGCATCTTGGGCACCACAACGGTTGGCGCCCCACCACCCACACAGCCTTAGTAAAGCTTGGTAGGCAACTGCTGATTACGCAGACGACGGTATTGACGCTTAACAGCGGCCGCCGCTTTGCGTTTACGTTCCCATGTTGGCTTCTCGTAGAACTCGCGCGCGCGCAGGTCGTTCAACAAACCGGTTTTTTCAATCAAACGCTTGAAACGGCGCATTGCAACGTCAAACGGTTCGTTTTCTTTCACACGAATAGCGGTCATGTAAATCCCTATCCTTCAATTATTGGGTTGGACAATGGTGCTTGCGGATTGATGCAGCACTGAAAACCGCGTATTCTAGCGCGCTTGTTGGCTTTTATCAATCTTTTCTAGAAAAAAACCTATGAGAGTGTTGGGCATAGAATCATCTTGTGACGAAACGGGCGTGGCTTTGTACGACACAACGCACGGGCTGCTCGCACATGCGCTGCATTCACAGATTGATATGCATGCCGCATACGGCGGCGTCGTACCTGAGCTGGCCTCGCGTGATCATATCCGGCGCGCATTGCCACTCACCCAGCAAGTGCTAGACCAAGCCAACTTAAGCCTAAAAGACATTGATGCGATTGCCTATACCCAAGGCCCGGGGCTGGCTGGCGCACTGTTGGTCGGGACCAGCATTGCGCAATCGTTGGCCATGGCACTCAACATCCCCTCGTTGGGCGTACACCATCTTGAGGGCCATTTATTGGCGCCTTTGCTGGAGGAACATCCGCCTGCGTTCCCCTTTGTTGCGCTGTTGGTATCGGGCGGACATAGCCAGTTAATGCGGGTAGATGGCATAGGCCAATATCAACTGTTGGGCGATACCTTGGATGATGCGGCTGGAGAAGCATTTGATAAAACCGCCAAACTGTTAGGTTTGGGCTATCCCGGGGGCCCTGCAGTCGCACGGCTGGCGGACCTCGGCAAACCGCGGTTTCAGTTACCCAGACCGCTGCTCAATAGCCCAGATTTAAATTTTAGTTTTAGTGGACTCAAAACTGCGGTGCTGACCTTGGTCAAGAGCCAGCCAACGCTGGACGAGAACGCGTTACAAGACATTGCCTGGGAGTTTCAAGAATCCGTGACTGAAATTCTGGTGCATAAATGCTTAAAAGCCTTGAAACAAACTGGGCTAAAACGGCTGGTGGTCTCCGGCGGTGTAGGCGCTAACCAACGTCTGCGGTGCAGACTGAACGCGGCTGCAGGCAAGCGCGGCATACAGGTCAGCTACCCGCGGCTGGAGTTTTGCACAGACAATGGCGCCATGATTGCATTTGCAGGCGCCATGCGCTTGCTGGCGGCAAGCGAGCAGACCGCACATGGTCAACAGCATGCCTCCGCGCGCCAAGATCACGAGGTATCCAGCGTGGCAACACCACGCGATTACAGTTTTAGCATCCGTCCAAGATGGGATTTAGCTGAATTACAAGCGCCTTAAGGGGGCGTGGAGGGTGCATACGAGTCGGATTATTTTTTTCCAAACCGTGTTTCTGTGCCCGCCAACAGTTTTTGAATATTGGATTGGTGACGCACAATCAGAAACGCAGCCATCACCACCACGACCGCCACGTAGATGGGATAAGGCGATAAAAACTGCCAAGCCATCAAAGGCGAGACCAGTGCCGCCACCAGTGCGGATAACGATGAAATACGGCTCACCATAAACACCAGCAGCCAGACTGCCACCACACTGAGCGCCAGCCCCCCCGAAAAAGCAATCATGACGCCTAAAGCAGTGGCCACGCCTTTACCGCCTTTAAAGCGATGATAAATCGGGTAGAGATGACCCAAAAACACCGCTAAACCGACCAGTGCCACCACATGCATCAGCATGCCTGCATGCAAGGCTAACCAGACCGGCAGCCAGCCTTTAAAAGCATCCCCCAGCAAGGTGAGGATGGCGGCTGACTTTTTGCCACTGCGTGCCACATTGGTCGCCCCAATATTGCCACTGCCTACAGTGCGGGGGTCTGGCAGACGATACAACTTGCTGACAATAATGCCAAACGCAATCGAGCCAATCAGGTAAGCGGCCACTATCCAAATTAGCGCTTCAATTTCAAATCCGAGGTCGTTCATCTCATGTCTTTCACAGAGGGGCTGCACATGCCAGCGCGTGTATGATGTTGTATGATGCCGAATCATACTGGATTACGGCATTTGCGGAAACCAATCGTCTAGGCGTGCTAGGCACCCATGCGCACCGCACGTACAGCTTCACAGGCCTCTGAGCACTGCGCCCTGCTTGGCGTGACGACGACCCAGCCCCACCCATAAGGATAAAAAACCATGGACAGCATTTTTCTCGAACAGGTGAAAGTACAGACCCATCTAGGCGTGCCTGAATGGGAGCGCATCATGGCACAAACCATTATCCTCGACATTGAAATTGGATATGACTTTAGTAAAGCCTGCCTAAGTGACGCCATTGAAGACACGATTGATTATGGCCAAGTGGTGGCGCGGATTCGTGAAACCCTAGCCGAACGGCGCTTTAAATTGGTGGAGGCGCTGGGTGAGCATGTCTGTCAGTTAATTCTGCAAGAATTTCATGCGCAACATGTGCGCTTAAAAGTCAGCAAGCCTAGCATATTGCCTGGACTTAAGGCGCTTGGGGTAGAACTGTATCGGGTGTCGCCTGCTGCATCCGCTTGAAAATCACTGCCCACACTGACAGATTGATTACCGCAGCTTGGTCACTAGCCACGCGGATGATGCACTTTGTGCAGCTGCTGCAAGCGCTCACGCGCCACATGCGTATAAATCTGGGTGGTCGAGATATCGGCGTGACCGAGCAGCATCTGCACCACCCGCAAGTCTGCGCCATGATTGAGCAGATGCGTGGCAAAGGCATGCCGTAATACGTGTGGGCTGATGTGTTGCTGTATGCCTGCCTGTAAGGCATAGCGCTGTATCAAATGCCAAAACGCATGGCGTGTCATCGCATCACCGCGCGTGGTCACAAACAAGGCATCACTCAAAGCGCCCTTTAGTAACAGGGTTCTGGCCTGCGCCAAATAGTGGTCTATCCAATCTGCGGCCTCCTGCCCCATGGGTACCAAGCGTGTTTTACTGCCTTTACCCGTCACCCTCACCACCCCATCTTGTGTGCTTACCTCAGCGATGCGTATGGTGACCAATTCAGACACCCTTAAGCCACTGGCATACAACAGCTCTAGCATGGCGCGGTCGCGCAAGCCCAAAGCGGTTTGAATATCTGGCGACTGCAACAGCGCTTCCACCTGCGCCTCACTCAGAGTTTTTGGCAACGACTTGGGTAATTTGGGCGCCTGTATCTGCAAGGTGGGGTCTTGCGCGATACGCTGCGTGGTCAGCGCATAACGATAAAAGCGACGTAAGGTGGCCAGTAAGCGGCTGATACTGCGGACCTTGACCTGTGGAAAGCGTAGCGCCAAATAGGCCTGAATATGCTGCGGCTGTACGTCTAATAAGCTGAGGCCGTTGTGCTGACACCAGTGGGCAAAGCCGGTCAAATCATTGCGATAACTGGACAATGTGTTGGCTGACAAGCCATCTTCTAGCCACAGTTGGTCAATAAATGGATCAATCTCAGCCACAAAGGCCGCCGGGGCGGTAGTGGTCGGCGTAGGCGTGTGTCTGGGCATGCGGGCTTGTCTTGTCAATGTGCTCAGCGCGGGGTGTACTTGGGCTGCTGCTCATGCGCCAGCAACCAGTGTTTGATGGCTAAGCCAGCGGGATGCCCTTGCATAAATCCGCCCAAGCCATGTTGTGCGACGACGCGATGACAAGGATTAAACAAAGGTAAGCGATTAGCCCCACAGGCATTGGCCACGGCACGTGGACCTGAGCCGAGCTGCGCGGCTAGCGCACCATAGCTGAGGGTTTGACCGACCGGGATGGCGCGCATGGCCTGCCATACGCGCTGCTGAAATGGCGTACCGACTGCCGGTAAAGGTGCTTGTAGCGGGGCATTCGGGTCGGCCAGATAAGCCTCTATTTGTGCAGCCCAGGCCGCCGCGCGCGGGTGTGCAGGGGTGCGGACCGGCAAGGCGTGCTGCAACAAATGTATTTCATCCATGCCTGCCGAGTGCGTATTATCGGCATGACAATAGACCCCGATAAAGCCAAACGGGGCCGGAATCAACGCATCAAGTGTCATCGGCAAAGTCATGGTGCTTATTTAACTGCATGCCGCGCAAAACAGCAATGCCAATATGGGTTATCTTTTGGCAGCTGCGGCTTGCGTTAGACCTATGGCCAAAGAAAATCCATAAAAAAACCCTGACGGTTAAGGTCAGGGTTTTTTGGGTGGCTGCAAAGCAGCACTAACACACGGAAATTACGCGTTGTCGGCAGCGATGTCTTTCTCGCGGGCCACCAATTTTTCTTTAATACGTGCAGATTTACCTGAACGCTCACGCAAGTAGTACAACTTGGCGCGACGTACATCACCACGGCGTTTTACTTCGATAGAAGCGATCTGTGGTGAGTACGTTTGGAAAGTACGCTCAACACCTTCACCGGACGAGATTTTACGCACGATAAAAGAGGAGTTCAGACCTTTGTTACGTTTGGCAATCACCACGCCTTCGTAAGCCTGCACACGTTTACGCGTCCCTTCAACCACGTTAACACCAACCACAACAGTGTCGCCTGGTGCAAAGTCAGGGATAGTCTTGTTTAAACGAGCAATTTCTTCTTGCTCTAGCATTTTGATAATGTCTGCCATGTGGCTTCCTTTCGTTCCTTTTAATTCTAAAGAGACGCGTTCCTACACTCTGACTTCAGACGTCACGTTGTTGTAACGTTGCGTCTTGGAGTAGCCTAGCCTCTTCCTTCGTCAACGGCCTTGCGGCCAATAAATCCGGGCGTTTAGCCCGGGTTAGCCATAGCGATTGTTGTAATCGCCATTGTCTAATCTTTTCATGGTGCCCGGATAATAACACTTCAGGCACCTTTAATCCTGCAAATTCTTCTGGTCGGGTGTAGTGTGGATAATCCAGCAGGCCATTCACAAATGAATCCTCTTGAGCTGAATCTGCATCGCCTAACGCACCCGGCAGTTGGCGTATCATCGCATCTAACAACACCATGGCTGGCAATTCGCCACCACTCAACACATAATCACCGATGGAGATTTCTTCATCCACCTGCGTGTCCAACAAGCGCTGATCAACGCCTTCGTAACGACTGGCTAATAACACCAAACCCGGCAATGCAGACAGCGCTAACACTTTTTCATGCGTTAGCGGCGTCCCGCGCGGCGACAAATGTATCACTTTGGGCGTCACCCCATGTAATTGCAAACGCGCTTTGCAGTCTGCAATTGCCCGACTCAAGGGCTCTGCCAACATCACCATGCCTGGACCGCCCCCATAAGGCCGGTCATCCACAGACTGATGCACATCCTGCGTGTACTGCCGTGGATTGGTCAGGGTTAATTGATACAAACCACGTTGCTTTGCCCGCCCAGTCACGCCATGGTCGCTGAGCGCGGCAAACATCTCAGGAAACAAACTGATGACTTCAATTTGCATTATGCGTCTGGCTGCTGTCTAAAACTCGGCATCCCAATCTACCAATACCGTGCCCGCCTCAAGATCCACTTCGGGCACCGCCTCACTGGTAAACGGAATTAAACGCTCACGTACTTCTGCATGCATTTTGCCGTCTTTGCCTTGCACGGGGGTTGCATGCTCTTCACGGACCACCAACACATCGTTAGCGCCCGTTTCAAAGACTTGCGTAATCCGACCAAACGCAATGCCCTGCAGATTATGTACGCTCAGGCCAATTAAATCAGACCAGTAATACTCGTCTGCTTCTGGGGCCGGCAGCGCCGCACGCGGCACTGCAATCAGCTGACCTTTCAGCGCAAACGCTAAATCACGGTCATTAATATTCGCTAGTTTAACCAGCAACACATCATTGTGTAGCTTGGCTTGTTCTACCGTCACTTCACGCCAGTCTGGGGCTTTGCCCACCCACCAGCGATCATAGTCCAGCAAACCATCTAGGGCTTCGGTGTCAGGGACGATTTTTAGCCATCCATAAACGCCATATGGGGCGACAATGCGCCCCATGACTACCATCTGTTCAAACGCCATCTGAGTTAGGCGTTCAATAGATTATTCAGCTGCAGGTGCTTCTGCAGCGGCTGCGGCAGCAGCGTCAGCTTCAGCTTTTGCCTTAGCGGCAGCTTCGGCAGCAGCAGCGTCAGCTTCTGCTTTCAATTTAGCGGCAGCTTCAGCCGCGGCTTTGTCTTTAGCAGCTTGTGCTTTAGCCACATCTTTGGCTTTTGCAGCGGCCATACCCTCAGCGCCTTTGGCATGAAATTTGACCAAGCGCGCCACGGTGTCTGACAATTGTGCACCGTTATCGACCCAGTATTGCGTACGTGCTTCATCGATACGCAGACCTTCAGCGCCAGCGCGTGCAGATGGATTGTAGAAACCAACGCGCTCGATAAAACGACCGTCACGACGGTTGCGGGAATCTGCCACAACAACGCTGTAAAACGGGTTCTTTTTGGAGCCACCACGTGATAAACGAATAACGACCATAATCTTGTTCTCTTAAAAATGAATTTCTTTGCAGAAAGGCGCGGATTATACTGGATTTCGCAGACGCGTGGCAAGTATATTTTCAAGCCCCTTGCGGGACTGCCCGATAGCGCGTTGGATCCGCGACGCCGGCCTGCTGAAAGCCGATTTTGCGAAAGCGGCAAGAGTCGCACATGCCACAGGCCGCGCCCTGTGCATCGGCCTGATAGCAGGAGACTGTTAAGCCATAATCCACGCCCAGCGCGTGACCCGCTTGAATAATCTCAGCCTTGGTCATGTCGATGAGTGGCGCATGGATGGTGATGGGTTGCCCTTCAACAGCGGCTTTGGTGGCCAAATTGGCCATGTGCTGAAACGCCTTTACATACTCTGCACGGCAATCTGGATAGCCCGAGTAATCCAGTGCATTGACGCCGATAAAAATATCCCTCGCCTGCAAGACCTCGGCCCAGGCCAGTGCCAACGACAACATGATGGTGTTGCGCGCAGGCACATAGGTGACCGGGATGCCTGTGGTTTCTTGCTCTGGCACGGCAATCCGCGTATCGGTTAAAGCAGAGCCGCCAAATAAAGAGAGGTCAAGCTGCACTGTTTTGTGTGCACGCGCGCCCAATGCAGTTGCCACGTGATCTGCCGCCACTAACTCGGCATGATGGCGTTGGTGATAATCCAAACTCAAACAATAGCAGTCATAGCCCTGTGCCTTGGCAATGGCCAGTACGGTGCTGGAATCCAGCCCGCCAGACAGCAAAATTACGGCATTTCGTGGGGAGGGGGAGGATATCGTCATACGCCTTGCTTTTCCCCCCACAGAATTTTATGTAGTTGTAATTGCATACGCACAGGAAGATGATCTTGCAGTATCCATGACGCCAATGTTTCACCAGCAACCTGATGAAAACTGGGCGAGAATAAATGGTCGCAGTGTGGCGGGAAAGGCTGACTGCGCAACTGTTCGACTGCCCAGTCATAATCGGCGCGGTCACAAATGACCCATTTCACTTCATCGCCCGGCTTAAGTACGGCCAGATTTTCCCAGCGATTTTGCGCGGCCTCGTTTGAGCCAGGAGTTTTAATGTCCATAATGACTTTGACCCGTGGATCAACCGGCGTAATGTCCATGGCCCCACTGGTTTCCAATGACACCTGATAGCCCGCATCACACAGGGTTTGCAATAGCGGGATGCATGGCTTTTGCGCCAGCGGCTCGCCGCCTGTGACACAGACATAGCGCGTATTAAACGCAGCAATCTGCTGCATGATGTCTTCTATGCTTTGCATTTTGCCGCCCTTAAACGCATATTCCGTATCGCAATAAGTGCAACGCAAAGGGCAGCCGGTGAGCCGGATAAAAATCGTCGGCAACCCTACGCGTGAGCTTTCGCCTTGCAGGGAATAAAAAATCTCGAAAATGCGGAGTGCAGTCATGGGCTAAATCAAAGAAAACGGGCAGATGATGACATCTGCCCGCTATTATCGCCGAACTGGTGAAAAACTGCTATTTGATACTTTCAATCACCTTGAGGCGCTTTTGTGCGCCAGGGGTAACTTCGGCATTGGGATAGGCCGCAATCAACTCTTTAAGCGTTTTTTTCGCGGCAGGAATCTGCCCAAGCTGGATCTGACTATTGGCCATATTCAGCATGGCATTAGGTGCCAACGGATGCTGCGCATAGCTGTCGAGAAACTTTTGCTGTGTGGCCACAGACGATTTATAGCTTTTGAGTGCAAATTGCGTATAGCCCATGCCATACAAAGCCTCAGGCGCCAACTTACTGCCTGAATAGGTTTTTAGAAACGTGTCATAGGCATTAAAGGCCTCTTTATATTTTCCAGCTTGATTCAGCGCGTCGGCTTCTGCTAATGCCGCAGTTTCTTGGGCAGCCACTTCGGGCTTAGCCTCGCCGCCACTGGAAGGCGCCGTTTGCGCGCTGTTTGCCGCAGGCGCGGTTTCCAGCTTACGCACGCGGGTGTCGAGGTCTGCATAAGCCGCATTCTGCTTGGTCTGCAAGTCTTCAAGCTGATGCACCACCACCTCTAAATCGCCTTTTAACTGGGCGATGTCTTGGCGTAATTGCTCAACTTGATTTTGCATGTCAAGCAGGCCTTTACCGTTGATCAAGGCCTCAAGACTTTGCACGCGTTTATCCAACGACTGTTGCGTACGCTGCAATTCACCTATGGCTTTTTGCTGTGCGTCATGGTCGGCGGTTTGCTTGCCTTCAAGCTCGAGAATACGCTTGCGCGCCTCGGTATCGTCAAACAAAGCCGCGTGGCTGACGGTGGTGACCGCCAGCCCCAAGGCGCACATCAGTGCATAAAGTCGCAAATTACTGACCTGCATACACGATATCTACGCGACGGTCTTGCTGGAAGCAAGCATCATCTGGGCAGTTTTGCTTAGCGCGCTCTTCACCGTAGCTCACTGTCTCGATTTGGCTATCGCTTACACCCAACAGATTCAGCGCGTTTTTCACGGCAACAGAACGGCGCTGACCCAACGCCAAGTTGTATTCACGGGTACCACGCTCATCGGTGTTGCCTTGCAGCACCACTTTGGTTTGTGGGTGAGCCACCAAGTATTTGGCATGATTGGCAACCACAGTTTTGTATTCCTCACGGATGGCATCGCTGTCGTAATCAAAAAACACCTGTCGCTTCGCCAGTTCGGCTGCGCTTAATTCGTCTTTGCTGGTATCTACATCAACGGTTTTAATGTTGATTTTGTCGGTATTGGCGCTGTCATCTTTTGGCGCAACAGGGGTGCTGGCCATCGGACGTGTCACGCTGGAATCTTCAACTTTTGCAGGATTCATTGGGGTGCTTTTACACGCTGTCAACACCAACGCCAATGCAGCCACGGTCCAAATTGTCTTATTCATACTTTCTCCTTAAACAAATGATTGATTACAAAAAAATAAACCGTCGCAAACGCTATTTGGGTGACGCCTGTGCAGGACCCCAAGCAGGTTCGCGAATATCGCCACCAGACTCAGACAAACGCTGTCTGACTAACCCATCCACAGTTACAGTTGCCAGTGTGCCTTTGCCACCGACTCGGGTGGCATACATAATGTTGCGCGCATTTGGCGCAAAGCTAGGCGACTCGTCTTGCGGGCCATTGCTCAACAGCTTGACCGTACCGGTGGCCAACTCTTGCACCGCCACCTTAAACGCGCCGCCATCATTACGGATATACGTTAAATACTTGCCGTCAGGCGAAAAACGCGGGCTGACGTTGTACGCCCCTTCAAAGGTCACGCGGCTAGGGGTGCCACCAGCAGCCGGGACTTTGTATATTTGCGGACGGCCACCGCGGTCTGAGGTGAAATAGATAAACTGGCCATCCGGCGAGAACACTGGCTCCGTATCAATCGCACTGCTTTT
>JAIXZQ010000163.1 GCA_027489475.1 Methylophilus sp. | reverse complement strand
GATGGAGATTTGGCCTCCAACCATCTGTCTTGGCAATGGATTGCCTCGAGTTTTAGCCATAAACCGTATTTTTTTAACAAGGAAAGCCTGCGTAAATTTGCCGGTGACCAATGGTGTCGTCAGTGCAAAGTGCGCTGCCCATTTGATCGCAGCTACGAGCGGCTAGAGCAAGAACTGTTTTCGCCGCCCAGTGCTGGCCAACCGGTGTATTTGTCTAGTCGATCGGTTGGCACATCCGTGCCGATGCGCGCGCCAGCGCCTGCCAGTCGAAGTACGAGCAGCCATCAGTCGCCAGTGCTGTGGCTACATGACGAAATGCTGTCCGCCGAACACCTGCACGTAGGCGGTGCCACGCAAGCGGTTTTTGTGTTTGACCCTGCGTTGTATGGCCAATGGCCACTTAAGCGCTTGCAATTTATGGCTGATTGTTTGGCTGAACTGCCAAACGTCGAAGTCTGGGTGGGTGAAACCCAGGCGGTATTGGCACACTATGACCCGCATCCACTGATCAGCCAGCAGACCCCACATACCGCCTTGCACACGGCAGTGGCGGGTCTGGCTATACAGTGGCTGCCGGAACCTGCGCTCACCACGCTGGAATTCAGTGACTATGACCTCATGCGCTTTAGCCGCTATTGGCGCCGAGTGGAAAATGTTGTGATGTCCGCTGGCGCCCGGCCTTGAGCACACCGGCTTGGCTACCCTCACGGGTCAGCGTTTCATGCAGCAGCGGCCTGTTAGCGTAAGCTGGCGCGCTAACGGCAAGGCTGGCCTGTGGTAAAATCCCGCGCATGACTACACAACCCACCTCCCCTGCGCAGCCGCGCACCCTTGCAAAATCATTTGACCCCAAAGCCATCGAAAGCCAATGGTATGCCTTTTGGGAAAGCAAAGGCTACTATGCCGCTGGCATGAACCCTGCAGTCAGCGACCATTTTTGTATCTTGCTGCCGCCCCCCAACGTGACGGGCACCTTGCATATGGGCCATGGCTTTAACCAGACCTTGATGGATGCCCTGACCCGCTATCACCGCATGCGCGGCGATAACACGCTGTGGCAACCTGGTACGGACCACGCGGGCATTGCGACGCAAATCGTGGTCGAGCGGCAACTGGATGCGCAAGGCATTTCGCGCCATGACTTAGGCCGCGAAAAATTTCTAGAAAAAGTCTGGGAATGGAAAGCCTACTCAGGCGGCACCATCACCCAACAGATGCGCCGCTTAGGCACCTCGCCCGACTGGAGCCGCGAGCGCTTCACCATGGATGCCGGCCTCAACAAAGTCGTCACCGAGAGCTTTGTCCGTTTGTATCAGGAAGGCCTGATTTACCGTGGCAAGCGTCTGGTCAACTGGGATGTCAAACTGGGCACGGCGGTTTCTGACCTCGAAGTGGTGCAAGAGGAAGAAGCGGGCGCTATGTGGCATATCCACTATCCGCTGGCCGATGGAAGTGGACATTTAACCGTGGCTACAACGCGGCCTGAAACCATGCTGGGCGATGTGGCAGTGATGGTGCATCCTGAAGATGAACGCTACAAAGCGCTCATCGGTAAACACGTCATGCTTCCACTGTGTGACCGTGAAATCCCGATTATTGCGGATGATTACGTTGATAAGGAATTTGGCACCGGTGTTGTGAAAGTGACGCCTGCGCACGACTTTAACGACTATGCCGTTGGCCAGCGTCATGCACTGGATAAAGTGGTGATTCTCAACCTGCAAGGCTTTGTCCCCGCCGCCGCCGAAGTGATTGCGGCTGATGGCAGCAGCAAAGCGTCGATTGCCCTGCCCAGCCATTTGGTGGGTTTGGAGCGGTTTGCTGCACGCAAACAAGTGGTAGCCGACCTAGAAGCGGGTGGCTATCTGGTTAAAGTTGAAAAACATACCCTCAAAGTGCCCCGCGGTGACCGCACCAATGTGGTGATTGAACCCATGCTCACCGACCAGTGGTTTGTGGCAATGAGCAAAGCGGGCGCCGATGGCAAAAGCATTACCGAAAAAGCGCTTGAAGTGGTGGCCGATGGCCAAATCACGTTTTACCCTGAAAACTGGGTCAACACCTATAACCAATGGCTCAACAACATCCAAGATTGGTGTATTTCACGCCAACTGTGGTGGGGTCACCAGATTCCAGCATGGTACGGTGACGGCGGGCAGGTGTTTGTAGCCCATGATGAGGCAGAAGCCCACGCATTGGCTGCACAAGCAGGTTATCGCGGCAGCCTCAAACGCGATGAAGACGTACTGGATACCTGGTATTCGTCAGCGCTTTGGCCGTTCTCCACCTTGGACTGGACGGGCGATGCAGTGCTGGATGCGCAAAATCAGGCCTTGCAGCAGTATCTGCCCTCCAGCGTACTGGTCACCGGCTTTGACATCATCTTTTTCTGGGTGGCACGCATGGTCATGATGACCAAGCACCTGACCGGCAAAATCCCGTTCAAGCATGTGTATGTGCACGGTCTGATTCGCGATGCTGAAGGCCAGAAAATGTCCAAATCCAAGGGTAATGTGCTGGACCCCATCGACTTAATCGACGGCATTGGTTTAGACGCACTGGTGAAAAAGCGCACCAGCGGCCTGATGAATCCTAAAGATGCGGAAAAAATCGAAAAACGCACCAGCAAAGAATTTCCTGAAGGCATTGCCGCGTATGGCACCGATGCTTTGCGCTTTACCTTTGCCAGCTTGGCTTCTCCCGGCCGCGATATCAAGTTTGATCTGCAACGCTGCGAGGGCTATCGTAACTTTTGCAACAAACTGTGGAACGCTACCCGCTTTGTGTTGATGAACACCCAACACGAAGATGGCACGCCCAAAGACAACGGTTTTGGCGGCGAAAGCTGCGAGGCAGGAGGGCGCAAGTTCAGTCAAGCGGACCGCTGGATTGTCAGCCAATTACAACGCACCGAGGCAGAGGTAGAACGCGCGTTTACTGACTATCGCTTTGACCTGGCGGCCAAAGCCATTTATGAGTTTGTGTGGGATCAATACTGTGACTGGTATCTAGAAATCGCCAAAGTGCAGTTACAGGGGGGCGATGAGGCTGAACAACGCGCGACCCGCCGCACCTTGTTACGCGTGCTGGAAACCATCTTGCGGCTGGCTCACCCGATTATTCCGTTTATCACCGAAGAAATCTGGCAGACCGTGGCGCCAATGACCGAACTCAAGGACAAATCGCGTGGCACCGAGAGCATTATGTTGCAGGTTTACCCGAAAGCGGATCTGGAGAAAATAGACGAACAAGCTGAAGCATGGGTCGCTACACTCAAAACGGCAGTAGAAGCTTGCCGTAGTTTACGTGGCGAAATGGGTATTTCCCCCGCGGCCAAAGTGCCGTTGATTGCCGCAGGCGATGCCTCCCTGTTGTCAGCCTATGCGCCTTATTTGCAGTCTTTAGCCAAACTAGAATCCGTGGACATTGTGGCTGATCTGCCTGAGGCGGATGCGCCGGTCATGCTGGTGGGCGACTTTAAACTGATGCTCAAGATTGAGATTGATGTGGCGGCAGAAAAAGAGCGTTTGGG
>JAIXZQ010000224.1 GCA_027489475.1 Methylophilus sp. | reverse complement strand
TATTCAATTGGTGTTTACAACAGATGCAAGCGTCGTCAAAGATTGCTGCGCTGGGCTGTTTGCATCAACTTAATCGCGGCCCGGTCAGGCTATTTTGGCGCGCCTTCACTGGGTTTTTTAAATACCACAGTCGTCGGCTTAAGCAGCGCATAGGATTGCCTGCTCGACAAGCCAGGCCCTATATCGAGCCCTATATTAAAAGTTTTTTTGCGTTATGGCATGTTGGCCTGATGAAGCAGTTGGGCTATCGTTTTTACATGGATGGTCAAATTCCTGGCTATGTGTTGCAAGATAAACTGAGTGCGCAGGGTTACCAGATTGTGCGTCTGTCTCCACGGCGTTTGTTTTGCTATCTTGATCATGTGGAGGCGGGTACAGTGGGTCTGGTCAATGGTTATACTGCGCAAAACCGGCGCTTGCAACGTAAGCAGGCGATGCTTAAACAACTCCAAGCTCAGCAGGAACCAAACCCATGACCTATACGGATGGTGTATTGCCCATACAGATGCAAAAAGGCTTTTCGCTGGATTTACAGCAGGCTAAAGAAATTGGCAGTTTATTGGCCGAGGAATATGCGCAAGCACAGCCTTTTCCGCATGCAGTCATTGACGATATTTTTCCTAAAGCGTTTACCGAGCTGTTGCTGGCGCATTTTCCGGCTGATCCATTGGCCCATGACAAAGTGTATGAAAAAGGGTATGGCGGCACGCACAAGCGTCAAATTTCACCATATGACTGCGATGAAACTTTACGCGCTGCATTTGCGCTGTTTAATTCAGCCCCTATGCTGCAATTTATTGAAGCGCTCACGGGCATCAAAGGCTTGCTGCCAGACCCCTATTTTGCGGGGGGAGGCTTGCATGAGACCGCTGCCGGGGGGCTGTTAGGTGTGCATGCTGATTTCCAGGTCAATGAGAGTCTTCAGTTGTATCGCCGGGTCAATATGCTGGTGTATTTAAACCCTGAATGGCAACCTGAGTATGGCGGCTATCTTGAGCTGTGGGATAGGCAAATGACGGCTAAACAACACAGCATTGCCCCTTTGTTTAATCGCTGTGTGATTTTTAATACCGATGCAGACAGCTTTCATGGCCATCCAGACCCGCTGACGACGCCTGCACATATCAAACGTCGCTCGATTGCCCTTTATTACTACCAGGCTTTGCCCATCCCAAATACGCATGGCGAGTCGCGGCATACGCTCTATGTGGCAAGGCCTGACGACGATACCGCTACCAAAGCGCAAGTGAAAAAGATGATGAAAAAGCGTGACAAACGTGCCAAAAAACTGTTTAGCGGCCAAGCAGACTGGTGGCAGCGCGTCAAACAATGGTGGACCCTAGATTGATGTCTGATGAGTACAATACAGCGTCTAATCCTTCGCAGGCGCGCACGTTTCGGGTATTGCCTAGACTGAATAAAGAGGTTACGCACGAGGGTACAGATTCTTTTAGACAACAATTGCTCAGCGATTTTCCTGAGTTGACTGCGCATCAGCCATGCCTACGTTTGCATGATGGGCGTGTTTTATCAGCGTTGCAACCGGTACGGGTGTTGCCTGGGAGGCGCTGGGTAATGCGTGCACACTGGCAGCCCGGTGATCAGGCGGCGCCAGAGACCGTGTTTGCAAAATGTTTTATCGGTCAGCATGCTAAAAAATATGCTGAGCGGGATGCACAAGGCGCACGCTGGCTGATGCAAGCTGGCTTGCCTACGCCGGCGTTGCGTTGGCAAGGTCAATCCGCCAGCCACGCAAGTGAAATTTTGCTTTACACAGCGATTGCTGATGCAGAAACGGCAGATTTGCACTATAAGCGCGCCGATGAATCGGCGCGACGGACATTGATGCACGCCTTGGTTAAGACACTGGCGCAACAGCATGCCGCTGGTTTGGTGCAAACAGATTTACATTTAAAAAATTTCTTACTCGCCTCTGCGCAAGTCTGGTCTTTGGATGGAGATGGTATTCAACGTAAGATGCTGCGTCCGCAGGCGGCTTATCGACAACTGGCAGCGTTGCTGTCCAAATGTACAGTGCTTGATCAGCATGCGTGGCATAAAGAATTGTTGCAGACCTATGATGCAGCACGTGGATGGGCCCCAACTCAGTCTGCTGATGCCTTTTTGCAACAGGTAAAGCGCATGAAAGCCCAAGAGGTTGAGCACTATGTGACGCGCAAATTGTTTAGGCCTTGTAGTGATGTCATCTGGCAGCAGGACTGTCGTTCCGCGCAAGCCTGTAGTGTCGTTGGCGGTCTGCATGTGACGGATATTCCAGCGTTAGAAGTGGCTATGCATGTTGGACAACCCCTAAAAACTGGCAATACCTGTACCGTGGTACAGACGCAGTTGCAAGACCAACAGGTGGTGATTAAGCGCTACAACATTAAACACTTTTGGCATGGTCTAAGTCGTGCTTGGCGCCCAAGTCGGGCTGCGATGTCTTGGCAAAACGCCCATCGCTTGTTGTATTACGGCATGCATACGCCGCAACCGCAGTTAATGTTTGAACAGCGGTATTGGGGTATGCGTGGACGTGCTTATTTTGTGGCAGCGTATAGTCCTTGGCCGGATATCAAAACCTTTTTTGCCACCGCGACAGACCCTGTGTTACGCGCCCAGGCCATGCAATCTCTCGCCCTGCTGTGTTATCAATGGTCATTATTGGGCATCGTACACGGCGATCTAAAAGCCACCAATTTGCAGGTCACCGATCAGGGTGACATCGTGGTGCTTGATCTCGACAGCATGCGCCAAATCAGCCTGAAGCACAGGGCCCAGCGTGGTCATGCGCGTGATTTGCGTCGGCTGTTGCAAAATTGGAAACAAGAGCGTTCGCTGTATAATGCGCTGGTGGCCAGTCTTTATCAGCACTATAAAGACCCTGAGCCACTCTTGCTGGCCGGGTTGTCCGTCTAGTCCATCCACATTCAATTCATCATTACGCGAGTGTTTGCATGATAGTGTTAGGTTTATCCGGTGCCTTGGGGCATGATGCGTCAGCCGCTATTCTGGTGGACGGCCACATCGTTGCGGCTGCCGAAGAAGAGCGTTTTATTCGTGATAAGCATGCCAAAAATCACTGGCCTTATGAAGCGGTTAAATTCTGCCTCAAACAAGCGGGCATTCAGCCCGAACAAGTCGATGTGGTTGCGTTTCCTTATGGCGAAATCCCACTGACTTCTGCTGCCCGCTGGCACTATGCAAAGCGTTACTGGTATGCGCCAGACCGCGCATTGGATGCGCTGTTTAACGGCAACCGTCGCTTTCGCCGCAACCGTGACAAATCGCTCAAACTGATGCAAACATTGGGCTTAAGCAAGGCGCAGTTCGTGCCGGTTGAGCATCATCTGGCGCATGCATCCAGCGCTTATCACCTCAGTGGCTTTCAAGAAAAAACCGCCATTGTTGGCATTGACGGTAAGGGCGAATACGCCACGACTTTCTTTGGCTATGGTGAAGGCGGCAAAATCCACAAAATCAAAGAGTTTTATGACCCAGATTCACTGGGCGGCTTGTATGGCGCAATCACCGAATATCTGGGCTTTGAGATGTTGGACGGCGAATTTAAAGTCATGGGTATGGCGCCATACGGTGACCCTAACAAATATGACTTAAGCCGATTAGCCAAATTTGAAAACGGTGAACTCATCATTAATACCGACTACGTCAATGTGGTTGGTTTACGCCGGTACAAAGAAAACGGCAAAGGCTATTATTTCACGCCCAAATTGATAGAGTGGCTGGGGCCTAAGCGCGAAGGGGACGAAATTGATGACCCCTACATCCACTATGCGGCCAGCGTGCAAAAGTTGCTCGAAGATTTGGCCTTGCAGATGATTGAGTATTATCTAGGCGATATTTTGCGCGAGACTGGCAAAATTGTCATGGCTGGGGGGGTGGCGCTGAATGT
>JAIXZQ010000173.1 GCA_027489475.1 Methylophilus sp. | reverse complement strand
GCCAGTTGATAGGCCTGCTCTTGCTGTTCAGAGTGCTGTTTCAGCATGTCCATGATGGCACTGGCAGGCGCGGCTTCAGCCACCGGCGCCACAGGCGCTTCGGCTGCGGTGGGTAGGTTTTCAACAGCAGCGGAAGCAACAGGGTCTTTGCCGGTGACAAACTCCAGCAGACTACGCGGGGCTTCAGGCGCACTCAGGGCAGGCGTGGCGGCGGGCGCCAAATCAGCCTCTAGCATGGCCATAATCTCGGTGCCGCCATTGACACTGCGGTTCGCTACAATAATCGCATCATCGCCTAGGGCTTGTTTCACTTGTGCCAAGGCTTCACGTGCATTTTTGCCAAAAAATCTTCTGATGTTCATATTACTGCGCTCCGATTAAACTGGTGACACGAATGGATTTGTTATCTGGCAACTCATCGTGGGATAACACTCTGAGATGCGGGACGGTTCTTCTTAAAAATCTGGACAAGGCTTGGCGTAGCGGGGCAGACACCAGCATCACTGGGGTTAAGCCCATTTGTTCTTGCTGACGTGCCGCTTGCTCAGTTTGTTGCGACAAGCGCTCAGCAATGCCTGGCTCAATCACGTTTTGGTTGTTTTGATTGTTTTGCAGGGCCTGCAACAACAAGCGTTCCATTTGGTGATCCAGCGTCATGGCGGTGATTTCGTTGCTGTAGGGGAACAAATCCTGCACGATGGCGCGGCCCAGTTTAATGCGGACCATGGCGGTCAAGTCCCCTGCGTCTTGGGTATATTGGGCATGGTCAGCCAGGGTTTCCAAAATGCTGCGCATGTCACGGATATGCACCCCCTCATTCAGCAGGTTTTGCAGCACTTTTTGCAAAGTAGACAAGCTCAACATCTTGGGCACGATTTCTTCAATCAACTTGCTCGACTCTTTGCTCAGGTGATCCAGTAATTGCTGCACTTCTTGACGGCCCAGCAATTCGCCTGCATTGAGTGAAATAATGTGGTTGAGATGGGTGGCAATCACGGTGCCGGCATCCACCACGGTGTAGCCCAGGCTTTGTGCATATTCTTTACGGTCAGGCTCTATCCACACCGCGGGCAAGCCAAAGGCTGGGTCGGTGGTGCGGGTGCCATCCAACGCACCTGTGACTGCACCGGGGTCGATGGCCAACATTTGGTGATAGTTGGACTCGCCACTGGCCATTTCTACGCCTTTCATGGTGATGCGATAGCCATTGGGTTTCAGGGTCAGGTTGTCGCGAATGTGCACGGTTGGCGCCAAAAAGCCGATTTCTTGGGCAAATTTTTTGCGTATGCCTTTAATCCGCTTGAGTAGCTCGCCCCCTTGACCTTTATCCACCAGCGGAATCAGACGATAGCCGACTTCCAGACCGATGGTGTCTACCGGCAATACATCATTCCAAGTGGCTTCTTCAGCTTCGGCGGCGGGCGCTAATTTATCTTCAATGCTGGGTTCTACAATAGCGGCCAGACGGGCTTTTTCTTGCTTTTGCTTCACCGAGTAGGCGATGCCGCCCAGGATGCCACCCAGAGCCAGAAACGCCAGGTGTGGCATGCCGTGAATCAAGCCTATGCCGCCGATAATGCCAGCGGTAAAACTCAATACCTTAGGATTTTCAAACAACTGTGTCACCAGCTGACCACCAATGTCTTCATTGTTGGCCACGCGAGAGACCACCACACCGGCGGCGATAGAGATGACCAAGGAGGGGATTTGTGCCACCAGGCCATCGCCAATGGCGAGCAAGGTATAGTTTTTAACTGCATCGGCAAAGCTCAGATCATGCTGCACCATGCCAACAATCAAGCCACCCACGATATTGATGATAATGATCAGAATGCCGGCAATCGCATCGCCGCGTACATATTTACTGGCACCGTCCATCGCGCCATAAAACTCAGACTCTTGACCAACTTCTTTACGGCGGCGACGGGCTTCATCTTCCCCAATCAGGCCAGCATTCAAGTCGGCATCAATCGCCATTTGCTTGCCGGGCATGGCGTCCAAGGTAAACCGGGCACCCACTTCGGCAATCCGGCCGGCACCTTTGGTAATCACGGTAAAGTTGATGATGGTCAGAATCACAAACACCACAATACCGACCGCATAGTTGCCACCAATCAAAAAGTGACCAAAGGCCTCAATGACTTTACCCGCAGCATCTGGGCCGGCATGCCCTTCAGTCAATACGACACGGGTAGACGCCACGTTGAGCGCTAAGCGCAGCATGGTGGTCATCAGCAGCACGGTAGGGAAGGCGATGAAGTCCAGCGGCTTGGTGGTTTGCAGGCCTATCATCAATACCAAAATAGATAGCGCAATATTAAAGGTAAAGAACACATCCAGCATGATGGCCGGCAACGGCAAAATCATCATGGCCAGCAGCAGGACAATAATGAGCGGGGCGGCGATGGCGCGACCGTCTAGTTTTCCCATCCATTGTTGCCAGTTATTCATCATTCACTCCTTACCGACTATGACGCAATATCAGTTGCGGTGGCGGGGGCAGCCACCAGTGCGTGTGGATCCAAGGCATCTGGCACCGGCACGTTGACCGGCATTACCGGACGCACGCCGCCATGTTCACGGAACACACGCAGTTGAAACACATAAGCCAAAATCTCAGCTACGGCTGAATACAAGGTGTGTGGAATCTCACGCTCCAGTTCAGCATGGGCATACAGCGCACGCGCCAGTTTGGGAGATTCCAAAGTCATCACTTTGTGTTCAGCGGCAATTTCTTTAATTTTTTGTGCAATCACATCGACCCCTTTAGCCACCACGATGGGCGCGCCGTTTTCACCTTCTTTATAGCGGATGGCCACGGCATAGTGGGTTGGGTTAGTGATGACCACGTCGGCGGTGGGCACATTACTCATCATTCTTCTGCGCGCCATTTCACGTTGTTGTTGACGGATACGGCCTTTAATCTCAGGGCTACCTTCGGTCTCTTTGGCTTCGTCTTTCAGCTCTTGCTTGGTCATTTTGTGTTTTTGCGCATATTGATAGAGCTGGTAGGGCACATCTATCACCGCAATCAACACCAGGGCAGAGGCAATGGTTAAAAAGCCGCTAATCATGTAATCGCCTACATGGCTGATGCCGGTGT
>JAIXZQ010000154.1 GCA_027489475.1 Methylophilus sp. | reverse complement strand
TCTTGCTCTGCCGAGAAAATGAAAGAAGGCAGCTGTGCCGCTGACAAGATGAAAGAAGGCTCATGCTCAGCCGATAAAATGAAAGAAGGTTCTTGCCACGCGGCGAAATAAACTGTGGTTGTCAATACACCACTCCCTTTGCAGGGCGCTGGCCTGGGCTTGAAGCGTGAGCTTTTGCCAGCGCTGATGCAACACACTGGGCAGCCTGCCCTCGCTACCTTACAGTTTTTGGAGATTGCCCCCGAAAACTGGATACGCGCAGGGGGTAAATATGCCGAAGAACTGGCTTGGCTGGCGGCGCATTATCCGCTGGCCTGTCACGGCCTATGCTTATCGCTCGGTGGCCCCACGCCATTGAATGTGGGGTTTTTGACTGAGGTCAAAACATTTATGGCGACCTGGGGCATTGGTTTTTATAGTGAGCATTTAAGTTATTGCAGCGATACTGCGCATGGCTACCTCTATGACTTGCTGCCACTGCCGTTTACCGAAGAAGCGGTTAAACATGTGTCACAGCGCATAAGACACACCCAAGATATTTTGCAGCAACGTATCGCGGTAGAAAACGCCTCGTTTTATGTCAACGCGCCGAATCAGCAGATGGATGAGATCACCTTTATCAATGCCGTGCTGAGCGAAGCGGATTGTGATTTGCATTTAGATATCAACAATGTCTACGTCAATAGCGTCAACAGTGGCTTTGATCCGTATGCCTTTATCGACCAGATTCCTGCCGAGCGGGTGGTATATGGCCATATCGCGGGGCATTTACAGGTGGCGGATGACTTGCTGGTGGATACCCACGGCAGTGATGTGATTGAACCAGTTTGGCAATTACTGGCCTATGCCTATGAGCGCTTAGGGGTGTTTCCTACCTTGCTAGAACGGGATAGCCAAATCCCTACGCTCATCACCCTGATGCATGAGGTCAATCAAATTGCGCTCACGCAACAGCAGCTTAAAGCACAGACAGTGCCGCAGAGGGCACCTCCAGCCAGGCCCTTGGCGCAGCCTCGTCCGCTCAGCGCGCCTCTGTAACCATGGGGCAGTTACAAGACTATCAGGCGGCGTTTACTTCGCATTTACGTGACCCTGCGCTGTATGCGCGTCCTAACGGCACCCGCGCTGCGCGCATGGCGGTGTATCGTGAAATTGTGTTCAATAACATTTGCGCCAGTCTCACCGCCTGTTTTCCGGTGTTGCACAGCATGCTGGGCAAGCGGATGTTTAAGCGCTTGATGCGTGACTGTTTTCGTTATGGGCAATTTGAGAGTCCGCTATTTCAAGATATTCCAGCTGCTTTTGTCGCTTATCTACAAAATCACGCCAGTGACGCCCAACAGGATGTAGAAACAAACTTCCACACGCAAACGCATGCGGCTGAAAAGCCCGCTCAAGGAAATGCATCACTGCTTGTTCCGGCATACGCTGCAGAACTGGCGCATTATGAATGGCTTGAATTAGCCATCAGCCGTCAGCCGACCAGGCCGATAGGCGCCGAGCATCTGCCTGTCGTGGACTCGGCAGAAGCGCTGGCCACGCAGGTGATTGCGCTGACAGAAGCACATTATTTGGCGCAATATCGTTATGCCGTGCATAGCTTGTCGCGTCGCAATCGCCAGCCTACTCCCGCGGCAACCCAGTTGCTTATTTATCGCACCCGCAGCCATACGATACAATTTGTGGTGCTAAACGGGCTGACTGCCGCGCTGCTTGCGCAGATTCAAGCGCAGCCAGGGATGACGGTTGAGGGCCATTTGGACAGATTAGCCAAACAATTGCCGGCTTATCCGCGTGACAACCTGATTCAGGGCGGCTTACAGACAGTATTTGCGCTGTATCAGCAGTCCGCTTTGTGTATCGTCAATACGCCAGAGTCCGCCTAAGTCGGGGTTGAGGCCGCCTGCATCCCTTGCCCCTTAATTTGTGTTGACCAAGAACACAAGTCAAGGCACTGTGTCAAAAACAACGAAAACAGGAATATCCACATCTTGCACGCCTTTTTTTATTTATAACGCTCGTAAATCATTACAACGCAAATTAAACTGATAAAATACAATAAAAATTAACACTCACTAAACCATGCAAAATTTACTCGCTAAACAGGCACTTAAACAGTTCCGTATTATCTTCGGTTCAGTCCGCCAGCATTTCAGAGAAATTGAGGCCACTTGCGGCATCTCTGGCTCACAGCTCTGGTTGCTGCACGAGATTGCCACCCACCCTGAACTTGGGGTTTCTCGCTTAGCTGAAAATCTGGCCATCCATCAATCCACCTGCAGTCTACTGGTTGAAAAGCTGGTAAAAAAACAACTGGTGCAAAAACAGCGCTTGAGTGAAGACCAGCGCAAAGTCGGGTTGATTGTGACCGCGGGTGGTCATGCGGTGTTAGCAAAAGCCCCTCAGCCCGTCGATGGCATCTTGCCGCAAGTGTTGGCGACCTTAGATGTAGAAACCTTGAGTGGCTTGAATGCCTCGCTGGAATTATTGATTGCGAAGCTAGATGCTCAGGCAAAAAGCCATGCCGAGCAGCCACTGGCGGATATGTAACTGGTTCTGCATTCTAGCCACGCAGGTCTACGCTATTACGTTCATCTTTTCGCCACAGGGTATTAAATTTTATCGGCTTAAACCGTGCGTGGCATTCTGGTGGGTATGTGTCAGCAAGCACGCCAAATAAT
>JAIXZQ010000355.1 GCA_027489475.1 Methylophilus sp. | reverse complement strand
GTCTTCAATCTTCTTGGCACTGTCATTAATCGCGCTCATGGTGGCGACCACTTCATTGACCACCGCCCCGCCTTTCACAGCCACATCAGAGGCGGTTAACGCCAGTTGGTTGGCCTGTTTGGCGTTCTCGGCGTTTTGTTTGACGGTAGACGCCAGTTCTTCCATGCTGGCCGCAGTTTGCTCCAAGCTGGAGGCTTGTTGCTCAGTGCGTGCAGACAGGTCGGCATTGCCGCTGGAGATTTCATTCGCTGCCGTAGTGATGGTTTCTACCGCTTCGGTGACGGCAATAATTGGCTCAACAATCATGTCTAGGGTGTTATTCACCCCAGCAATGATGGCTTTAAATTCGCCGTGGTGTTTTTCAGCATCGGCACGGAAAGTCACCTCACCGACTTTGGCCGCTTCGGCCAAGGCAATCGCATCTTGTGACAGGGCTTTCAAATTGCTACGTACCGTTTCAATCGCCTGATTAATAAAGGCTTTTTGACCTGGGAAGCCTTCCAATGGCTGATCAAAGTCACCATCGCCAAAGGCCTGCACCACGGCAATTGCTTTGCGATTCAAATCAATATGGTCAGCCACCATGCGGTTCACGTTGTCAGCCATCTGACGATACGCCCCCTCAAACTGGGTACTGTCGATGCGGTAATCAATTTGACCGGCATCATGTTGCGCACTCATGGTTTGCATATGCGTAATCAGCGATTGCAAATTGACACGTACTTGCTCAATGGCATCGTTCATATACGCTTTTTTGCCAGGGAAGCGTGGCAGGGTAGCCTCAAGATTACCCTCACCAAATGCCTGAATCACGTCAATGGCTTGGTGATTATTGTCTAGGTGTTCAAAGACCATGCGGTTGACGCCCTCTGCCATTTGGCGATAGGCGCCCTCAAACTGCTCAACGTCAATCTGATGGTCGATATTGCCTGCATCATGCGCGGCCGACATGGTTTGCATTTGGCTGATAAAACTCTGCACATTGTTGCGCAAGCGTTCAATCGCCTCGTTAATAAACTTGCGTTTACCAGCAAACTGTTCCAAAGGCTCATCGAAATTGCCGCGTGAAAACTGATCCATACATCCCACGACCTTGCGCATGACTTGTGCCTGGTTTGACGACATGAAGTTGATGTTTTCAGCCATGGTTTTGTAGCTGCCAGAAAACGCTTGGGTATCAATACTCGCGTCGATATCCCCTTGTTTATTCGCTTCTGAAACACGAATTTGTTCATCAATCACAGATTTCAGGGTTTGCTGCATGCGATGCATGGCCGCAATTAAGCTATCGGCATCCTTGCCTTGTAAGTCAATCTGGCTGCTGAGATCGCCGTGCGCAATTTTATTCGCGATATCTACCGCTTGCTCAGGCTCGCCCCCCAGTTGTTGGGTCAATTTGCGTGTGGTGTAAAAAGCAAATGCACCCACCATCAGCAACACCAGCGCGCCTAAAGCCAATGATTGATATACGGCTTGTGTTTTTACCTCTGCCGCTGCGGTCACCGCGGCATCACCCAACTGTGTTTTACGCTCAATATGGGCGGCGATGGCGGCGTTCGCGGTTTCTGCGGTACTACGAATGTCTATGTATAACGCTTTGGCTAAGGCTTTATCCATGGCGGTAGACACGGTCAAAATGCGTTCCATGCGGTTATAGTAGGCTTGCAGACCGGCCAAATCGGCTTGCAACATCTGCTTGTCAGTGGCATCCACCACATAAGGCGCGTACTGATCGGTCAAGGTGCTTAACTCTGCTTGCAGCTTGCGCAGCGCGGCTTCAATCTCCACCATTTTCTCGGCGTCATCCGTAATCACATGGTTCGCCAAGCGGATGCGTAAGGTATTAAATTTGTACTGGATTTTGCCAATCAAGGTCACACTGGGCGTGATGTTTTGATTGACATAGTTCGAGCTGTTATACACCGTCTCTAGCTGGTTGTGGCTCATCCACAGCAGCCCCACAATCCCAACAATGGCCAACAAAGTCATCCAAGCCATTTTCATTGCAACAGTGAGTTTCATGGGAACGTCCTTCTCTCTTCAATCCAGGGGGTCACAAAATCAATTCATCAAAACTTCAGGTTTAAGCCGTGGCATATACATGCAAAATCGTGGCGACCAGCAGCATTTCTACGGTACAGGTCGCGCAAATGGCGGTGAGTGTCTTAATAAATAAGTCCATAAAGATGTTTCCTCGTAAAGTGGCAGACTGGCCGTACAGGCATAAGCCAGGCACATGGTTTACTTTTACTCTAGTGTACGCAGAGGACCTGCGTTTTAATCTGTGAAACAAACCTGATTTAGGCCAGTAATTAGCGCAATGACACAGGCAAAAAAATGCCGGGCAGTGTGCCCGGCAAGTCATATTCAAATGGCGGTCAAGTCAGCACCGCGTGTTGCACCCGCTAAGCTGCGGCGTATTCGTGCTGCTCAGAATAACCAGAATAGCCGGTGCGCCCTTGTGTTTCCACTTTAAAATGGCTGACCACTTGTGATAACTGGTTGGCTTGATCGACCAAGGATTCGGCGGCCGCCGCGGCTTCTTCTACCAAAGCGGCGTTTTGCTGGGTGGTTTCATCCATGCTGGTCACCGCTTGATTGACTTGGTCGATGCCAGTGGTTTGTTCACTGGAGGCGGCTGAAATCTCGCTGATAATATCCGCCACACGCTGTACCGAGGACACCACTTCGTCCATGGTATTGCCTGCGTTTTCTTCCAGCTTGGTGCCTTCGGAGGTTTTATGCACAGAATCGGCAATCAGCTCTTTAATCTCTTTAGCCGCACTGGCTGAGCGTTGTGCCAGATTACGTACTTCACCCGCCACCACCGCAAAGCCACGGCCTTGCTCACCGGCACGCGCGGCTTCCACCGCAGCGTTTAAGGCCAAGATATTGGTTTGGAAAGCAATGCCATCAATCACCGAGATAATGTCTTCAATTTTCTTGGCGCTGTCATTAATCGCACTCATGGTAGCGACCACTTCATTGACCACAGCCCCGCCTTTCACTGCCACATCAGAGGCGGTTAATGCCAGTTGGTTGGCCTGTTTAGCGTTCTCGGCGTTTTGTTTGACGGTTGAGGCCAGTTCTTCCATGCTGGCTGCGGTTTCTTCCAAGCTGGAAGCTTGTTGCTCAGTGCGTGCAGACAGGTCGGCGTTGCCGCTGGAGATTTCATTCGCTGCGGTGGTAATGGTTTCTACCGCTTCGGTGACGGCAATAATTGGCTCGACGATCATGTCTAGCGTGTGGTTTACGCCATCCACAATCTTGCGGAAATCGCCGTGGTGCTTATCCGCATCCACACGTACAGTGATGCGTCCCTCGTTGGCC
>JAIXZQ010000049.1 GCA_027489475.1 Methylophilus sp. | reverse complement strand
GCATGCTGACAATCCAAACTCGGCTCGATATTCAGCAATAAATAGGCTTTGCGTGGCACCTCTAGCATGGCGCGGGCGTGCATGCCAGTGGCAGAAGGCATGACACCCATCAAATGCATGCCGGTGCTATTGGCCGCAGGCGGCAAAATGCCACCTTTGGCTCCGGTGATACCGCCAATGGCTTCAGCCATGCTGTACATCTCGGTAAAGCGTGGATCGCTTAGCGCCATATTGCCTAAGAAAATCCCCACTTTAGGCGCAATCAATATCAAGTCATCACTGATACCTGCCAAACATTCAGCAATTTTTTGCGTATTTGGTCGCACCTTGATTTCTTCAAGCAAGGCATTGAGTGCAGGTGGCAAGCAGAGCGACAGTTTTTGCAAACCAGACATGGCCTTGAGAATCTGACCCAACACATTGACCATGTCGTTAGGACGCACGATGACTTTGTGTGCAATGTCCATCAATGGATCATTGTCTAGGGGGCTAACGATGCACAACTCTGCGCCATTGGCCACCGCCTTACGGATGCGTTGCGCCAACAACGGGTGTTCATTACGGATATTAGACCCTATCAGTAAAATGCGGTCTAGCTCTTCGATTTCATGGATATTGCAACCCATCCAAGGGGTGCCGGTGCGCTTACCATCCAGTCTAAAATCAGTCTGGCGCAAGCGGTAATCCACATTACCGCAGCCGAGGCCAGCTGCCAGCTGTTTGATGAGATAGCCTTCTTCCATGGTGCTATTGGGGGAGACCAATACGCCTAGTGCATCACCACCGTATTGTTTGGTAATGTCTTTTAACTGACCGGCGGCAAATTCAATCGCAGTTTTCCAGTCGGTTTCTTGCCATTGACCGTTGTGCTTAATCATCGGCACTTTAAGGCGGTCTGGGCTGTTAAGGCCTTCATAGGAGAAGCGGTCGCGGTCTGACAACCAGCACTCGTTGATGGATTCTTTTTCACGCGGCAATACGCGCATGACTTTGTGGTCTTTGACGTGCACTTCGATATGCGAACCCAAACCATCATGCGGTGCGATAGACGGTCTACGCACCAACTCCCAGCTGCGCGCAGAGTAGCGGAAGGGTTTGCTGGTCAAGGCGCCCACTGGGCACAAATCGATAATATTGCCACTCAGTTCTGAGTTGACAGACTGATCAACATAGGCGGTAATTTCGGCGTGTTCGCCGCGATTGACCAAGCCCAGTTCTTGCATGCCGCCGACTTCTTTTAAGAAACGCACGCAGCGTGTGCACTGGATGCAACGCGTCATATCGGTGCTGACCAGCGGGCCGATATTTTTGTTGAACACCACGCGTTTTTCTTCTGTGTAACGGGAGCCTGAGGCGCCATACGCTACGGCGATATCTTGCAAGTCGCACTCACCGCCTTGGTCGCAAATCGGGCAATCTAAGGGGTGGTTAATCAGCAAAAACTCCATCACGCTTTGCTGCGCTTCAACGGCGGCTTTACTGCGGGTGTAGATTTTCATGCCGTCAGCCACTGGGGTGGCACAGGCTGGCAGCGGCTTATTGAATTTTTCCACCTGCACCAGACACATGCGGCAGTTGGCCGCGACAGACAGTTTTTTGTGGTAGCAAAAACGCGGAATGGCAATGCCTGCCGCATCCGCAGCGTCAATAATAGTACTGCCGTGTTCGACTTCCAGCGATTTTCCGTCAATTTCGATGTTTAGCATGGGATACCCGTTAAACGTAATGCTGTTTATTTGCCGTCCACCATGGACTTGCCATGCTGGATGTAATATTCAAATTCTGGACGGAAGTGCTTGATAAAGCTGAGCACAGGCGTTGCCGCGGCATCACCCAACGCACAAATGGTGCGTCCAGAAATATTGTTGCTGAGGTCAGTCAGCAGGTCGAGATCTTCCATCTTGCCTTTGCCATCGACAATGCGCTCAATGATGCGATAGACCCAGCCCGTACCTTCACGGCAGGGCGTACACTGACCGCAGCTCTCTTCATAAAAGAAATAACTCAAGCGTTTGAGCGCCTTGACCATGCAAGTGGTCTCATCCATCACAATCATGGAGCCCGCGCCCAAGCTAGACCCCGCTTTGCTCAAGCCATCATAGTCCATGGTCGCGGCTTCAATGGCGCTGGCTGGCATCACTGCGGTTGAAGGCCCGCCTGGAATCACGGCCTTGAGCTTGCGGCCTTTCCAGACGCCGCCAGCCATGGCCAGCAGTTCAGAAAACGGCATGCCCATGGGAATTTCGTAGTTGCCGGGTTTTTCAACGTGGCCTGAGACCGAGAACAACTTGGTACCGCCTGAGTTGGGCACCCCTAAATCGGCAAAGGCTTGGCCGCCATGTTCCATAATCCATGGAATCGAGGCATAACTTTCGGTGTTATTGACGTTGGTGGGTTTGCCAAATACGCCATAACTGGCGGGGAATGGCGGCTTAAAGCGCGGCTGGCCTTTTTTGCCTTCAATCGATTCAATCAGCGCGGTTTCTTCACCGCAGATATATGCGCCGTAGCCATGCACCGCATACAAATCAAAGCTAAACTGACTGCCAAACAGATGCTCACCCAGATAGCCAGCCTCGCGAGCTTCAGCCAGCGCAGCTTCAAAAATCTCGTAATCTTGCCAAATCTCACCGTGAATATAGTTGTAACCCACGCGCGCACCCAGGGTATAGGCCGCTATCGCCATGCCTTCAATCAGTTGATGCGGGTTGTAGCGAATAATGTCACGGTCTTTAAAGGTGCCCGGTTCGCCTTCATCGGTATTACACACCAAGTATTTGGTGCCGTCGTAATAGCGCGGCATAAAACTCCATTTGAGGCCGGTCGGAAAGCCCGCACCACCGCGTCCACGCAAGTTGGAGATTTTGATTTGGTTGATAATGTCTGGCGCCTTGACCTTTTCAGTCACCAAGCGTTTGAGTTGCTGGTAGCCGCCTAGTTTTTCATAAGTGGCCAAGCTGGCAGGCGCATCCTCTGTAAGGGTGCGCAATGTCAGCAGTGTTTGACCCGCCAAATCAGTTTTAATCACGGGTGCGGAAGAACGTGGCGTGGTTGCAGTCGTTGCCATGGTCTAGTCCTTTATTCTTTGCTTAACTCGTTAATCAGCGCATCCACTTTTTCAGTGGTTAAAAACTCATGCATGACGCTATTGTTGACGTGCAGCAACGGCGCACCACCACAGCAGCCCATGCACTCGCCTTCTTTCAGGCAAAACTTACCGTCAGGGGTGACCTCGTTAAAGCCAACCCCGAGTTTATGTTGCAAATGCTCAACGATTTCATCGGAGCCGCGCAACATACAAGAGATATTGGTGCAAATGGTTAACTTGTATTTGCCGACCGGGTTGAGGTCATACATGTTGTAAAACGTCGCGACTTCGAGCGCAGCGATTTCTGGAATACGCAAGTACTTGGCGACTTCGGAAATGCTTTCTTTGGACAGCCAGCCGCGCTCCATCTGAACGATGCGTAACGCGGACATGACCGCCGCTTGGCGACGATCTGCCGGGTATTTGGTCAGTTCGTATTCAATTTTCTCAATGGATTCTGCGCTGAGCA
The DNA here is from genome assembly GCA_027489475.1 of Methylophilus sp. GTDB lineage: Bacteria > Pseudomonadota > Gammaproteobacteria > Burkholderiales > Methylophilaceae > Methylophilus. The sequence continues at coordinate 4,766 of JAIXZQ010000049.1, read as the reverse complement.
TGCGACACCCTTGCTGTTTCTATCTAAGGTCAGGGATCATCACCCCTGACACGTCGTTATGTTGTCCTGTTACACGCTGTCACCTCTCGCCCACAGGCAAAAAGCAACACCTTTTCATTTTGATGGATTGCGGCCTAGCAAACGCCACACGTGATACGCCCACTGAAACACACGTGGGTCATCACACAGGTTTAGCGGTCAATCTCACCAAATACAATATCTTGTGTCCCAATAATCGCCACCAAATCCGCAATCATGTGGCCACGCGTCATTTCATCCAAAGCGGCAAGATGGGCAAAGCCAGGCGCACGGATTTTCAAGCGGTATGGTTTGTTCGCGCCGTCAGACACCATGTAAATGCCAAACTCCCCCTTAGGGTGTTCCACCGCGGCATAGGCTTCACCAGCAGGCACATGAAAACCTTCGGTAAACAACTTGAAGTGGTGAATCAAGTCTTCCATATTGGTTTTCATGCCTTCGCGGTTAGGCGGTGCAATCTTATTGTCATCGCTGATGACGGGGCCGGGATGTTGGCGCAACCACGCCACACACTGTTTGATAATGCGATTGGATTGACGCATTTCTTCGACACGGACCAAATAGCGGTCATAGCAATCGCCATTGACGCCTAATGGAATGTCAAAATCCATGCGGTCGTAGACTTCATAAGGCTGTTTTTTGCGTAAATCCCAGGCAATCCCAGAGCCACGCAACATGGGGCCGGTCATGCCCAATGAGAGCGCACGTTCAGGCGTCACCACCCCGATTCCTACGGTCCGTTGTTTCCAGATGCGGTTATCGGTCAACAGGGTTTCGTATTCATCGACATAGGTCGGAAAGCGGTTGGTGAAATCTTCAATAAAGTCCAGCAACGAGCCTTGACGGTTTTCATTCAGTTGCTTGATTTCGTCAGCACTGCGGAATTTGGTAGTTTCGTGTTGCGGCATTTTTTCTGGCAAATCACGATAGACGCCACCGGGACGGTAATAGGCGGCGTGCATACGCGCACCAGACACCGCTTCATAGACATCAAATAAGTCTTCGCGCTCACGGAAAGCATACAAAAACACTGTCATGGCACCTACATCCAGTGCATGCGCACCCAACCACAGCAAGTGGTTTAAGACGCGGGTGATTTCGTCAAACATGACACGGATATACTGCGCACGCTCTGGCACTTGAATGCCCAGCATTTTTTCGATGGCCATCACATAGGCGTGCTCGTTGGCCATCATGGACACATAATCCAATCTGTCCATATACGGTACGCTTTGCAAATAGGTCCGGTTTTCGGCCAGTTTTTCGGTGGCTCTGTGCAACAAGCCAATATGCGGGTCTGCGCGTTGAATCACTTCACCATCCAGCTCTAGCACCAGACGCAACACGCCGTGCGCAGCCGGGTGCTGTGGACCAAAGTTCATCGTGTAGTTTTTAATTTCAGCCATGATGCGCCCCTTCGCCACGAATCACTCTTGGCACGTTGTTACGTAGCTCAACAGAGACCGGTTGGTAAATCACGCGTTGCTGCACAGGGTCATAGCGCATCTCTACGTTGCCTATCATGGGGAAATCTTTACGGAATGGATGACCGACAAAGCCATAGTCTGTCAGCAAGCGACGTAAATCAGGATGGTTTTCAAACAAGATGCCATACAGGTCAAACGCTTCGCGCTCAAACCAATTGGCCACTGGCCAAATATCAACCAAGGTTGGAAACACCGGAAAATCATCATCTGCGGCAAAAGCGCGGATACGTACACGCTGGTTCAGACTGACGGATAACAAATGCAACACCACAGCAAAGCGCGGGCCTTCCCAGCGACCATCGCCATACTCAGAATAATCCATGCCGCACAAATCAATCAGCTGTTCAAATTTGAGCTCAGCGTGGGTTTTTAATCGTTCAGCCACCGCCAGCAGATGTTTTACATGCACTTCAACGGTTAATTCACCGAGCTTGTGCTCCAGCTTCACCACACCATCACCCAAGGCCAACTTGAGCTGTGCAGACAAATGTTCTAGGGTTGCAGACATAGTTTTGAATAAGAAGACTTAATGTGTTTGTGTGTGCAGGATGGCTATCAATTAAGAACGTGCAATCGTGTTGGTGCGCTTGATTTTCTTTTGCAACTGAATAATGCCGTAAAGCAAGGCCTCTGCGGTAGGCGGACATCCGGGCACATAGACATCGACCGGCACAATTCGGTCGCAGCCACGCACCACAGCATACGAATAATGGTAATAGCCGCCACCATTGGCACAGCTCCCCATGGAGATGACCCAACGCGGCTCAGCCATTTGGTCATACACTTTACGCAACGCCGGGGCCATTTTATTGACCAAGGTGCCTGCCACAATCATCACATCAGACTGACGTGGGCTGGGTCTAAATACGATACCAAACCGATCCAGATCGTAACGCGAAGCCCCAGCATGCATCATCTCAACCGCACAGCAAGCCAAGCCAAACGTCATGGGCCACAAAGACCCAGTCCGAGTATAGTTGATGACTGTGTCCAAGGTGGTTGTGACAAAGCCCTTTTCTAATACGCCTTCAATGCTCATTTTGCCTTAATCCCATTCAAGGGCGCCCTTCATCCACTCAAAGATGAAGCCGACCACCAGCACAAACAAAAATACCATCATGGCCCAAAAGCCTGCCGCACCAATTTCTTGAATGACGACGGCCCAAGGGAAAAGAAACGCGATTTCTAAATCAAACAGAATAAACAGAATGGCGACCAGATAGTAGCGCACATCGAATTTCATGCGGGCATCTTCAAAGGCTTCAAAGCCGCATTCATAGGGAGAGTTTTTTTCCGCATCCGGTTTGTGCGGTGAAAGGACTTTACCTGCAATTAGGGGGCCAAGGCCCACACCTAATCCAACCAGGATAAACATCAAAATCGGGAAATAGTTTTCTAACACTGATTTGCTTTCATCAATCACGTGAATACGTTATTTCAATGTTTTTTGCCGTTTGCGGGCACACCAAAATAGCCTAACCATCACCCAAGACAGCGCTCACTGAGAACAGTTCACACTGGTGCCGTCGGCGAGACTCGAACTCGCACGACTTTCGTCACTACCCCCTCAAGATAGCGTGTCTACCAATTTCACCACGACGGCTAACAATTAATTGGGAATATCTTTTGGTGTGTTTTCAGCCGGTTGCGCGGCTGGCGCTGGCGCAACTTGTTTCGCTGCCGCAGGCACCACAGGCGCGGATTTCACCACACTGCTAGACCCTGCTTTATGGCTGGAAATAAAAGCCAGCGTCAGACTGGTTGCAAAAAACACTGTAATAAAAATCGATGTCAGCTTGCTCAGCAGATTAGAAGAGCCAGAAACGCCAAACAGGCTGCCTGAGGCACCACTGCCAAATGCGGCACCCATGTCGGCACCTTTACCATGCTGCAATAAGACCAAGCCAATCACAGCCGCGGCGGCCAGCACATGAATGACGAGAATGACGTTTTCCATAATGTATGTTTGATTCCGATTATTGAGTCACGCGGCAGCTTTTGGCGTTTTCGTTGACCCTGAGACAGACAGCTTTGGCGCGGACTAACAGGGTGCAGCCTGACATATTTTGATAAATTGCTCAGCATCCAGCGAGCAACGACCCACCAAAGCACCGTCGATTTCTTTCTGATGCAATAATTGTATCGCATTTTGCGGGTTTACGCTTCCCCCGTAGAGGATTTTTAGCCGTTTGGCAGCGGCTGAATCGGCAGCGGCAACGGTGTCACGAATAAAGCTATGCATGGCTACCGCTTGCTCCGCTGAAGCAGCCAAACCAGTGCCTATGGCCCATATAGGCTCATAGGAAATCAGCGTATCGGCAAATGCCTCGCCGCCAAACAAGCGAATAATGGTTTCTAGCTGCTTGCCAACCACCCGCTCCATCACCCCCGCCTCACGTTCAAGCAAGGTTTCACCCACGCACAAGATAGGGATCAGGCCATGGCGTTTGGCCATCATAAATTTTTCGGCGATATTTTCATCCGACTCGCAATACGCCGTACTGCGCTCGGAGTGGCCGATAATCACATAGCGCGCAGCAAAATCGCACAACATCTCGGCACTCACTTCACCGGTATAAGCGCCCTGTTCAAATTTGGCGATATTTTGCGCCCCCCAGTGTAAGGCGGTGCCGGCGAGTAAGTGCTGCATCTGTGCCAAATAGGGATACGGCACACAAACCACCACTTCACAAGGCATGTCACCTTGCAAACCTTGTAAATACTGTTGTATCAGGTGCTGATTACGTTGCAAATTGCCATGCATCTTCCAGTTGGCGACCACAATTTTGGGTGTCGATGGCGAGGACGTATCAGGGGTATGCATAGGGTGCGGCTAGAATAGGGTGTGGTTAGAGAAATCAAACCGAGCGAATTGAGAATGCGCGCATTCTACGCCGCGGCCTAGCGGGCGGCAAGCAGATTCATCCGCCCCAGCCAGGCGCACATCCGCACAGGATAGTTGTCTGAATATTTTGTTGTTGACCAAAAAAGTCGGCCGGACAACTGCCCGGCCGACCCTGTACGTACGCCACCTGCTTGCTTACTGCATGTAGCTGATTCAATTATTCACTTAAAAATGGATAATCGATGTAGCCTTTTTCAGTGCCACCGTAAAACGCGCGTGAATCAGCCGTATTCAGTGGCGCATCTTTGGCAAATCGCGCCACCAAGTCTGGGTTAGCAATAAACGGTACGCCATAGGCCACCGCATCCGCTTGCCCACTGGCTATCGCCGCATTG
>JAIXZQ010000120.1 GCA_027489475.1 Methylophilus sp. | reverse complement strand
CCAGGCTTGGGCGTGAGTAACCAGACTTGCTCTTGTGCGGGGCAGCCGCCTTTGAGGCCGCCTGCCAGCGGCTGGTCTGCCATAAGCGTTAACTGATAGGCCGCCGCATAATACGCGGCTAACTGCGCGGCGGGCACACTGAATGGTGGCCCCGCTTGTAGTGATTGATCGTAGTCAAAACTGATTAACAACTGTGGTGCCCCGGCTGTCAGTGCGTTGAGATGGCGACTATACTCTGCGCGCATGGGTGCGGGTAAAGCCACCAAGGCGGCGCGGTCATACACCGCATCCACCGCGCCTAACATGGGTTTGGACAAAGCAAAGAAATCGCCCAGATAAATCGCTAAACCCCCGGCCTGATAATGCTGTAATTCGCCGCAAGGGGTGATGCTGGGCGATAGCCCCAGCGACTCAAACAAGGCGGTGACCGCCAGTGGGCTCAGCTCAACGCCCACCACTTGCCAGCCTTGCTGCAAACACCAGCCTATATCCAAGGATTTGCCGCACAATGGCACAAACAAGCGTTGCCCGGGTTGTAGCGCCAACTGCGCCACATGCGCTTGTAACAACGGGTTGACCTCAGGTAAATGAAAGCCTATCTGTTGTTGTTGCCAGCGACTATGCCAAAATTCAGCCTGCATCAGCGGGTCCCCATCACAGTCAAATCACGCGCCGCGATTAACGGCCTTTGCCGCTTAAAGAGCCACGTTTAAGCACTGGGTCGTCATACGCAATACAGCGTCCCATGCCCAAAAAGCTGGGACGCATGCCGAGCGGACAACTGTTGTCACGCTCAAACTGCTCCACTTTGACCTTGGCTTCTGCTGCCTTTTTGCTGTCTTTATATTCCCAATAGCCGTTGGAATGCAGCACGACTTCGTCGCCCTGCACGGTCTTGGCTTGTATATCATCGTCTGCTTCTTTAGCGGCAAGCGCGCGGTTGGGCAATACCAGCACAGTGAGGCAAAGTGTCATCAGGAGCGTAAGGGTCTGGCGAGTCATCTGGGTTCCTTTCTATACCAATGTGTTGATGTCATGGACGTACCATACCACGGCTGACGCTGATCTGGGGACTTGCGGCGCATGAAAAAACCAAGTGCAGGCACTTGGTTTTTTGCGTCGTCCTGCGATTGCCTCTGGGTTAACTGGCCATTCCGTTGTGTCTGAGCAAGGCATCCATGCTGGGCTCGCGGCCTCTAAAGGCCACAAAGGACTCCATGGCTGGACGCGCGCCGCCTTGTGCCAACACTTCGTTTTTAAAGCGGCTACCCGCTTCAGGCGAGAGCACCCCGAGTTCTTCAAACAAACTATAGGCATCGGCAGACAGCACTTCGGCCCATTTGTAGCTGTAATAACCGGCTGCATAGCCGCCGGCAAAAATATGGCTAAAGCTATTAGGAAAGCGGTTCCATGCCGGCGGACGCAACACGGCCACTTCATCGCGCACTTGTTCAAGCACGTCGAGCGCTGTCAGGGGGCCTGCTGGGTCAAAGCTGCTGTGCAAACGCATATCAAACAATGAAAACTCAATTTGACGCACGGTTTGCATGCCGGCCTGAAAGTTTTTGGCCGCCACCATCTTATCAAACAGGCTGCGCGGCAATTGTTCGCCGCTGTCTACGTGCGCAGTCATGTGGCGCAACACATCCCACTCCCAGCAAAAGTTTTCCATAAACTGGCTGGGCAGCTCTACGGCATCCCATTCCACGCCTTTGATGCCAGACACACTGTATTCTTCAACCTGAGTCAGCATATGGTGCAGGCCATGGCCAAACTCATGGAACAGGGTGATGACCTCATCATGCGTAAACAGCGCAGGCTTGTCGCCCACCGGTGCCGAAAAATTACAGGTGAGATAGGCGACAGGCAGTTCGATGCCGTGTGCTGTTCTGCGGCGCGTAATGCATTCGTCCATCCACGCGCCGCCACGCTTGCCTTGGCGGGCATAGAGGTCAAGGTAAAAATAGGCAATCGGCGCGCCTTGGGCGTTACTGATTTCATAAAAGCTGGCGTCTTTGTGCCACAGTGGCGCTTCGGCGCGACGCACCTGCACGGCAAAAATCGTTTCCACCACTTTAAACAAGCCCGCTAAGACTTTGTGTTCAGGAAAATATTGTTTCACTTCTTGGTCAGAAAACGCATATTTGTCTTGGCGCAGTTTTTCGCTGACATAGGCCACATCCCATGCCTGCATGTCTGCAAAGCCTAAACGTGCAGCATAGGCTTTGAGCTCAGCCATGTCTTTTTCGGCATAGGGTTTGGCGCGTTTGGCCAAGGTGTCTAAAAAGGCCAGTACTTGTTCAGGTGTATCCGCCATTTTGGTGGCTAACGACAGTTCCGCATAATTTGCAAAGCCTAATAATTTGGCTTCTTCTTGTTTGAGCGTGAGCAGTTGGGCAATCAAGGGCGTGTTGTCCCATTGCGGCGCACCATTGGCATCCTTGGGGCTAAACTCAGAGGCGCGGGTGGCATAGGCGCGATACAGGGTTTCACGCAGCGCACGGTTGTCGCAATATTGCATCACCGGCATATACGACGGAAAGTGCAAAGTAAACAGATAGCCACTGTGCCCGGCGGCTTGCGCCGCTTCGGCTGCCGCTTGCAGCGCATCCTCTGGCAGACCGCCCAGCTCTGCGGCATCGTTCACCACATGTTTGAAGTCGTTGGTGCTGTCTAAAATATGCTCTTCAAAGGTGCTGCCTAGTTTGGACAATTGCTCGGCAATCTGCTTAAAGCGGACTTTTTCTGCGGGCGGCAGTTCGGCCCCGCCGAGTTTAAAGCCACGCACCTCGTTGTCTATGATTTTGCGCTGCGCTTGACTGAGCTGTGCATAGGCTGGACTGGCCTGAATGGCTTTGTATTTTGCATATAAGCGCTCATCTTGCGACAAATCGCTGTAAAAATCGGTCAATTTGGCGAGATTGTCATTATAGGCTTCACGCAATTCTGGCGTATTCACCACCGCATTCATATGCCCCACCGGCCCCCAGCAGCGCGAGAGTTTTTCTGAGTAATCCTCAATCGGTTGCACAAAGTTGTGCCAGTCAGGGGTCTCGCTTGCGGTGGCCAGTTGCGCAATCAGTGCGCGGCCTTCGGCCAGCAAGCTGTCGATGGCGGGTGACACATCCGCCGGCGTAATGGCGCTAAATTGCGGTAAGCCAGAAAACGTCAATAAGGGGTTGGTGCTCACAATCATGTCCTTTTTTTTGGTATATCTGAGGGAATAGAGGCCTATTATTCGCCAAATGTTCAGTGTTGTGTGATTGTCATTTTTGATGACAGCGATGAGTTTTATTGATGATGTCGGGTCACTCGGATTGGTTTATAGCAAGTCGCCATTGAGTTTTTTAATCAGCGGCTCAATTTTTTCTTGGTCACTAAACGACAAAATCTTTTTCGCCTGTTTGGCCAGCACACTGGCCTCGCTCTGCAAGATTTGCGATTTGACGCTGAGTAAATGCGCCGGATGCATGGATAACTGACGCATGCCCATGCCAACTAATAAACGGGTCAGCTTGGTATCCCCGGCCATCTCGCCACAGACGGATACCGGCTTGCCATATTTTTGCCCGGCTTGAATGGTGAGCTGTATCAGCTTGAGCACCGCAGGGTGCAAGGGATTGTACAAATGTGCCACCGTGTCGTCGGCACGGTCGATGGCCAAGGTGTATTGAATCAGATCGTTGGTGCCTATGGATAGAAAATCCAGCATTTGCGCAAACGCGTCTGCATTGATGGCCGCAGCGGGGATTTCAATCATGCCGCCCAGCGTAATCTGCTCATCAAACGGCAAGCCTTGTTGCCGCAACGATTCTTTGGCCCGCTCCAGCAAGAGCTTGGTTTGTCGCAACTCGGCCAAGTTAGACAGCATGGGAATCAGAATCTTGACGTGCCCATAATGCGAGGCACGTAACAAGGCGCGAAACTGGGTGTGAAAAATATGCGGCTCGGCCAGACAATAACGCACAGCGCGCAGCCCCAATGCTGGATTGGTGGCGGTGACGACGGTGTCGGGGTGCAGTTGTTTATCCGCGCCAATATCCAAGGTGCGGATGGTGACCGGCATGCCTTTCATTGCCTCGGCTACATGGCGATAGGCTTCAAACTGTTCTTGTTCGCTGGGCATATCGCTGCGGTTCATAAACAAAAACTCAGTACGATACAGCCCCACTCCCACCGCGCCTGAGGCCTTGGCACCAATGACGTCGTCTGGCACCTCGATATTGGCCATTAAGTCGACGGCGACGCCATCGACGGTGACCGCCTTGGTGGTTTTGATGCGTTGCAGTTTTTGCTGCGCCAATTGCCACTGGTTTTGCTTGAGCTGGTATTCGGCCAGCACTTCGGGGTCGGGGTTAACAATCACCACCCCCGCCGCACCATCGACAATCATTAATTCGCCATCGTTAATCATATCGCGCGCCCGTTGCAGGGCGACGATGGACGGGAT
>JAIXZQ010000314.1 GCA_027489475.1 Methylophilus sp. | reverse complement strand
TGAACGGCACCGACTTTACCCCGGCTTTTTTTCAAGCCAGACTGTCGCAAAAGGTTTATCTGCTCGGCTGCACACAACAAGATTTGCAAAAAGCCGCTACCGTATTCACTACACAATGGGGACAACAGGTTGTTGGCATGACCGATGGTTTTGATGGTTTGCAAGACCCTCAGCTGGTTGACCGCATCAATGCTTCTGGCGCTGAGGTGGTGCTGGTGGGTATGGGCAACCCCTTGCAAGAACAATGGATCCTTGACCATGCAGCCAAACTCAATGCCTGGTTATGCATGGGCGTAGGCGCATTGTTTGTGTTTATGGCCGGTCATAAAGCGCGGGCACCGCGTTGGGTAAGACGTTTCCGTCTTGAATGGCTGTATCGGCTGATGCAAGAGCCTGCGCGCCTATTGAAACGCTATACCGTTGATCTGGTCGTGTTTTTTAGACTGTGTCTTACGCAGCGTGAGGGAGGTCATCAGTGAGACCATCAGTGAAACCATGGGGTGATGACCGCAAGGCGAGCATGCTGTTGATGCGCTATTGTTGGAGGGCAGTGTAATGCGTATTGCCCATGTGGTCAGACAATATGTGCCTTCTGTGGGTGGCTTAGAAGAGGTGGTGCGCAATCTGGTCGCGCAACAACGACAAGCAGGCTTATCGCCGTATGTGATTACGCTGAATCGCATTTTTAATCAAGCTGACACTCAGCTCCCGGCGCATGAAATGATTGAGGGAGTCGAAGTGATCCGCCTCCCATATATCGGTTCAAACCGTTATCCATTGGCCTGGTCGGTGTTGTCGCATCTTAAGTCTGCCGATTTGGTGCATGTGCATGCCATCGATTTCTTTTTTGATTTTCTTGCATTCACGCGCTGGTGGCATCGCAAACCCATGGTGGTGTCTACCCATGGCGGGTTCTTTCATACTTCTTATGCGTCTAGGCTTAAAAAACTGTATTTCACTAGTATTACCCGCTTATCGGCGTGGGCCTACCGCAAGGTGATTGGTTGTAGTGACAATGATGGACAACTGTTTTCGGCCATTGTGCAGCCCCCCACTTTACAGGTGATTGAAAACGGCGTGGATATTGATAAATTTCATCTGGCGGGTGCCAAGACATGCCAGCCGGTGCTGATTTATTTTGGACGATTGTCCAGCAATAAAGGCCTGTATGAAGCGATAGACATACTGGTTGCGCTCAAACAAGCCTCTATGGTGCCATGGCGCATGATTATCTGCGGCCGTCCCTATGATTTGACTGTGCAAGACTTACAACAGTATGCCGAACTGCATGGCGTACAAGACCGTATTCAGCTGCTTGCGAACCCCAGCAATACCGAATTATTGGGCTTGATTGGCCAAGCCAGCTATTACTTGTGTTTATCTAAACATGAAGGGTTTGGCATTGCACCAATTGAGGCCATGAGTGCGGGGCTGTATCCACTGCTTAGTGATATTCCCCCCTTTGCCAAGTTGGTGAGACAGACACAAGTGGGACTGGCGTTTACAACGCAGGATGTCGTCGCGCAAGCACAACAGATTTTACGCCTGCACGACAGCCAAAAAGTCCAGCCAGCGGCAATTGCCGCCTCGGTGAAGCCCTATGCCTGGCAACAGGTTGCGCAGACCTATTTACGGGCGTATCAACAGGCGTTGTCGCATTTAGGGGACAGCCTATGATGTTGAGGCATGTGAATTTTCTACAGGCAAGCCTTGTGCTGATGCTGTTATTTATCGCTGTTTTGCCCAGTCAGACATCTGCGGCACAGTGGGTAGGCGTCAATATGGCTGGCGCTGAATTTAACAGTACTGCGCTGCCAGGACGTGCAAATTTCGATTATGTCTGGCCATCGCAGACGGATTTACAGCGTATGGCGAATGCTGGGTTTACTGTGGTCAGGGTGCCATTTTTATGGCCACGATTGCAACCCACCTTGTTTGGCCCATTAGATGGCGCCCATTTGCAAGCACTCGATGCAGTGGTAAAGAGTGCTGGGCGGCTTAATCTACAGGTGATTTTAGATCCCCATGACTACGGGACATATCGGGGTGTCATGATAGGCAGTCCCAGTGTGCCGGTAGCCAGCTTTACAGATTTTTGGCATCAATTGGCACAGCATTATGCGGCCTCACCGCATGTGGTATTTGGCTTGATGAATGAACCGCATCTGCAAACTGCCAAACAATGGGCAGAGCAGGCACAGGCTGCTATCCATGCCATACGGGCTACAGGGGCCAGCCAATTGATTTTGGTGCCCGGCACCCACTGGTCAGGCGCGCATGCCTGGCTGAGCAGCGGCAATGCCGTGGCGATGCTGCACATGCAAGATCCCATGCAACACATGGCTTTTGAACTCCATCAATATTTTGATGAGGATTCCAGCGGGACACACGCCAACTGTGTCAGTGCTGATAGCGCTGTTCAGCGATTGCATGAGGTCACACGCTGGTTAAAACAGCAAGGACAACGCGGCTTTTTAGGCGAGTTTGGCGCATCACGCTCCCCCGAATGTCTGGCCGCGCTGGAGCAAGTGTTGGCCTATATGGCGCAACAAGAAACAGAATGGCTAGGCTGGAGTTATTGGGCCGCAGGCGCTTGGTGGGGCGAGTATATGTTTAGTATTCATAGTCTAGACCCTGTCGCCGCTCCACAATTTAAACGCTTGCAGCCCTATTTGCAGACCTATACAGGGGCTTCTTCGTCCACTTCATCACCGCAACGGCGTCGCATGCCATGAGTCACTTTTCAGTCTATTTTCCCTCAGCGCCGCCCGCCTCTGGGTCAAACGTTCAAGTCGCGCAGCCGACGCCTAAGGCCGACTTTTACTCACGCTATGCCATCGTGTTTCTGTTGGCGGCGGTGTTGTATCAAACGGTGTTTTGTTTCATTAACACCCATCTGCTGAGCATCAGTGCGAGTTATTTAATCTTTTCCGAGGCTTTGCTATTACTGGTGATTGCGTTGGGATTTTTTCGTGGCCCCATTTCATTGCCCATGGCTGCATTATTGTTTTTGGTATTTGCCAACAGCTTTGGCTTGGTGCTATTTCAGCAATTGTTTGAGCCCAAAATCATCCGCAACTTTATGACGCCGATTTTTGTGCTGTGGTTGGGCGCACAGTACCGCCATCCGATTTCAGCTGACCGTTTAATGCGCTTTTTAGTGTGGATGGTTGTGTTGGTGGGGATGGTTGAATTTGTCTTGCCTGAGCTCTATCAACACCTATTCAACGTGTTGCAATATCAGGTGGGGATTGGAAGCTGGGCTGAGGTGGCGGGCAAGTATACTGAGTTGACCTTTTCAGGCAACGGCACCCGCTGGTCTGGGCGGGTCTTGTTGTCATTCTTAGGCGACCATCGTGCATCTTCTATTTTTCTAGAAACGGTGAGCATGGGTAATTTTGCGGTGCTGACGGCCGCTTGGGGCTTGTCCAAGCCAACCGTGAAGCAAGCGCGCTTTTTTATATGTGCCGCCATCGTGATTGCCATCTTGGCAGATTCACGCTTCGCCTCAATGTTGATTGGCGTGATGGTGCTATTACGACTGACGCTGTCACGACGATGGTTGCAATGGTCAGCGACATTGATGCCATTGTTGATTGTGTTGGTATGCCTTTATCTCGCAACCCCAGAATTCACCGATGACTTCAAAGGGCGCTTGGGCTCAACCGGTAATTTTTTACTCAGCTTTAAAGCCAGTGAGTTTTTTGGGCTGTCAGCACAGCATTATTCACTGTTTGTCGATCAAGGCTATGCCTATGTATTGCATTTTTGTGGCCTCGGCATCGCCTTGGTGCTGTGGTTGAGTTTTTGGCGGCTCAACACCCAAACCCCGCAAGCCACAATTTTTAAAAGTCTGGTCGGCATTTTGATTGCCGCCAATCTGGCCATCAGTGGGGACTCTATCTTTGCCTTTAAATGGGTCACCGTCATGTGGTTTTTATTAGGCACCTGTCTGCGGCCAACCGCCGAAAAAGACAGCACAACTGTCTCTCACAAGGAGTCTCTATGCGTGTAGGCGCATCCACAATGGCTGCCCAAATTTCGGTGGTTATTTGCAATTACAACTATGCCCAGTATCTGGCCGCTGCCATTGATTCTGTGCTCGCGCAAACCTTGCCCGCCAGCGAGATTATTGTGGTCGATGACGGTTCCACGGATGACTCTGTGGCATTCATCCGTCAACGCTACACACAAGTTCGGCTGATTGAAAAGCCCAATGGCGGTCAAATTTCAGCCTATAACAAAGGCTTTGAACAGGTGAGCAGCGAGTTTGTGGTGTTTTTAGACGCGGATGATGCGTTGATGCCAGAGGCCTTGGCACAGATTGCCAATGCGTTTAGCGATGATGTGGTAAAAGTGCATTACCGCATGCGCTTAATCAGTCAACAGGGCGAAGACCTGAATATCGTGTTGCCGCATCATTTGGATGAAGGCGATTGTGGCCGCGACTTGATTGCCCATGGTGCCTTATATAAATCTCCGCCCGCCAGCGGCAATGCCTATCGGGTCAGTGCCTTGCGGCAGATGTTTCCAATTCCGGTCAATACCATAGAAAAACACAGCGCAGATTTTTACTGCATCTATGGCATTGCCTTGTTGGGCAAGGTTGCCGCTATTCAGCAACCGCTGTTTCAGTACCGCTTGCATAGTCACGAAACCGATATTCGACATCGCCTGAGCTTTGGCAATGCGCTCAATCACTATGATCTTCACGACATTGCGCTTAGTCGCTGGATGTTGTTTAGGCAATGGGTGCAGACCTTTACCCACGGACGTGTTCGCTTACCGCTACGGTTTCACGATTTTACTCAACAAAAGCTTTTTTTGAGTTTAGCAGCACTGCATGCCAGCACTATGCGGCAAAGGATTTTTGTATTTAAGCAGCATTTTTTCTGGGTGGTGCGGGCGATTGCACTCCGACATGATTTTAATGTGGTGAAAAAATGTGCCTTGGTGATGTGGGCGATGTTGGTGCTGACCCTGCCCAAGGCTATCGCGTATCCACTGGCTAAAAAGGTATGCAATCCGGTATGAAAGACACTTGGCCTGCACTCTCTCATCCCCGCATCTCAGTGGTGGTGTGCAACTACAATTATGCACATTACATTGTCTCGGCATTGCAATCGGTCTGTGCTCAGACCACTGCAGCGCATCAGATCATTGTCGTTGATGATGGATCGACGGATGATTCTGTCGCCCGCATCACACAGCACTTTCCCCAGGTCACCTTGCTGACGCAAGCCAATGCAGGGCAACGCGCTGCGTATAACCTTGGCTTTAGCCAGGTAACGGGTGAGGTTGTGTTATTTCTTGATGCTGACGATGAGTTACTACCGCATGCCTTGCACGTGCTTTCGACAGCGTTTACACAAGACGTGGTCAAAGTGCACGGCAAAATGCATGTCATAGACAATGCGGGCTTGCCATTTAAAGCAATTTTGCCATCTCATTTAGATGCAGGCGATTGTGGTTCTGCTTTGATTGAACAGGGTGTGCTGTACAAATCGCCGCCCGCCACAGGCAACGCCTATCGGGTGGAGGCTCTAAATCGGCTGTTTCCATTGCCGCAATCGCTGCACGAAAAACATGGCACAGACTATTTTTGTATTTATGGCATCAGTGTGCTTGGATTGATAGGCCGCATTGAACTGCCGATTGTCCGCTACCGCTTGCATCAGTCCAGCCATGCGCGGGTTGACAGTCTAGG
>JAIXZQ010000200.1 GCA_027489475.1 Methylophilus sp. | reverse complement strand
TCTAGCACCTGTAACTGCTGGGCCACCATTTCCGGCGGCGCAAACTGCGGTTTATTTTGCGGCTCTTGTAACAATTGATGCCACGGACGTGCCCCAAGGGTGGCTTCTTTAAGATGCGACTCATAAAACAAGCCAGAGTGGTCTAACGCCTGCTTTAAGTCTTGGGCTAACACTTGCGGTTTTTGTGGGCTAAAACTCACTACGCCGTGTGCCTGTAAGCCTGAGGGTTGTTGCTGCAAAGGGCTGGAGGTGAGCCAGCGCTGCAAAGATTTGGCGGGCGAGCTCAGCTCTACCAAACTGGCTTGCAGACCACTGGCCTGCATCAGTCCTGCGGCTGGGCCAGTCGCCTCGTCAGAGGCCGTGAGTATATCGCCTCCGCCTGTGGTGCGGCTGGCAGTCAAGCCTGTGGCTGTCGCGCCCCATTTGACTTGCGGCGTGGCGGCGGCCTCGCCCTTGGACGATTGCGCGAGACCCATAAATTGCATGTTGAGCGTTTGTTGCGTCGCTAGATGTGCCGGCAACTGCATCTGTACGATGGCTGGCGGTTGTTGTGGCAATTGAATTTGCACTTTGTACCACGCCTGATCGGCCGCACCTGCAACGTTGCCGGTTTTTTGCAACAGCTGGCCGATAAACGGAGTGCCTGGACGTAAGCGCTCCCAAAGAGGCGCTTCTGCTTGTGCGCCCTCAACGGGCAAAATAGAGGTGACCGCGCGCAGACTCTCTGTTTCATTGGCAATGAAACGTTGCGAGAGAATCTGCGGGATGGGTAACATTTACACGATGTCCGGGGGAATGCGCGCATGCAATTGCGCGTCAAAAATCATATCCGTAATTTTGTGCATGACGGGGTACAGCAATTGACGGATTTCGCCATCATCTGCCAGTATTTTTTGCACCAACACTTGTTTGCGTTTGTGCTGCGCATCGGTCAGTTTTTCTGCCTTCAAGCGCATGGTCTGCTCTATGGTTTTCACCATATCAATGTTCATAATGTAAGACTGCTCCAGTTCGGTGACTTTTTCCCAGGCATCCTGTCTGGCAGCAATCAACATCTGCTCCATGATTTTGGCGGCAGATTCATAACTATTCATTAAGGTATTGGACATCCTACGCTCCGGCAACTGCCATTTGTCTAAACTGGCCGAGTTGCTGTAATTCATTGGTTTTTTGACCCACCAGCTGATCGAGTGGCACCACGTTTTGTGTGGCTTTAGTCAGCGCGTTTTTTTCCAGCGCTTCCCAGGCCTGCTTGAGTTCCATCAACAGTTGCTGAATTTCATTGACCTTGTCGATATTTTGACGAAGGTTGGCTTCTAGCAAGGTGCGTGTCATGTATTGGTAAAGCTCATCGAGCTTGACGGCAATCTCGCCGCCAGCACGCTTATTGAGACTGGCGCGCAAGCCACTGTCAATAATGCTAATGGCCTTGGTTAAACACTCCCCTTTTTTAATCACATCGTGCGCCGCTAAGGCCTGTTGCGCTTGAATACAGGCAGTGATGGCACCGTCATACAACATGATGACCAGTTTGAGCGGGCTCGCATCCACGACCCCAGTTTCTAAACCCACGCTGGCATACGCATTAACACCTGCTTTTTTCATTCCAAACATTCTCTACTCCTGTATTCTGCTTTTAAGCGCGTGATAGATGAACAAATCATCCGTTAATCAGGGGTTAGGCGTTTTTATTCAAGGCGGAAATTTGCTGCGCCAAATAACTGCTGGTGGATTGCATACTTGACAGCAGGGCATCCAGTCTTGCGTATTGCGCGCGGTAGCGCGCTTCAATCGCCGGTAACCTACTGTTTATATCATCGGCTTTTTTGTTCAAATCTTTAATCGAAGATTGAATACCATCCGTCTTAGTGGCCAAGGGGCCAGTAGACTCTAACCAGCCGCTCAACAAGCTGCTTAACTCACCCGCCAGGCCTTTGCTAAAGGTAATGCTGCCACGTGCGCCAGTGCCGGTGCCTGAAATACGCAGTTGTAGGCCATCGCTATCGCTGCCAAATGCGCCGGTGAGCACGCTACCATTGCCGGTGCCTGCCACACCATTCAGCGTCCCTGCCACATTTAAACTACCGCTGGCTAACTGCGAAATGGACAAGCTATAAGTACCCGACTTGGTGGTGGTTTTATTACCGACAAAGCTCACCTGTGGATCGGTGGTAGTGGCCGAAGGTGCGAACAGTTTGGCAACATCACCCATATTGGTACTGATGGCGGTTTGTAACTTGCTAGTATTTAAGGTTAACGCCCCGTCAGCACCACTGGTAATCCCAATATCCGCTAACGTCTTAAAGGTCGTGCCCGTCGTCGACGGCGTAGACAGCATGCTCTTTAGCCTCACCATAAAGCTACGCGTGGTTGAATCGCCCAATAAAGGACCATTGGCACTCGAACCTGCCGATACAAACTTGGTGAGGTTGCGCATGCTGGTGTTTAGGGCATTGTAGGCATCGACAAAGCTCTGCACCGAGCTTTGTATTGCCGAGGTATCCGTGGCTACCGTGA
>JAIXZQ010000346.1 GCA_027489475.1 Methylophilus sp. | reverse complement strand
ATTGAACTGACCTTAACCAACTTAGCAGATGAAGCAGTCATGCGCCGGATTTTTACCCCAGAACAATATTTGCCTGCCCAGCAGTCTGCTACGCAAGGCTTAGGGCCGCAGCAAGAAGTCCCTATCAAACTGCTGTTAGGCGTGGACAACAAACAGGTGATCGGCTTTAGGGTCGCGATTGCCTATTAACACCTGGTGATTGTGCTTCGCCGATGGCTATATCATCCATCGTCTATCCAACCCGTTATCCCTACACGCCCGTCACCACTCAATTGCAGTGCGTGAATACATTAAGGGCTGTTTAGCGTAAGGGTGTCTGACCGACGGTGGTCATGACCTGCCCGAGCAACTGTATGGCAGCCATGCGCACAAAACTCTTGCGCCAAGCCAATGCAATGCGGCGGCTAGGCGCAGAACGGTTAAATGGAATCACCCGTATCAATGGATTCTGGTAGCGTGTGGCGGTCGCCATCGCAGGGAGCACTGTAATGCCCAGATTTGACGCCACCATATTGCGTATCGTCTCCAGCGAGTTCCCTTGCAGCACTTCGCCCTTGCGACTTAACTCAGGACAGGCCTGTGTCACTTGGTTGCTAAAACAGTGACCAGTATTCAACAACAACACTTTTTCACTGGCCAGCTCATCGGCATCTATGCTCTGGCGTTGCGCCCAAGCATGGCTGACAGGCACCACCACGCGAAAATCCTCATCGTACAAAGTCATGGTCTCTATACCCGGTACGTCAAATGGCAGCGCCACCACGGCGGCGTCAATCAAGCCGTTTTTCAGTTGTTGCTCTAGCGTAGCCGTGATGTTTTCTTCGACCTCGAGCGGCATCAGCGGTGCTTGTTGCACCAGTGGCGGAATAATTTCTGGCAGCAGATAGGGCCCCACCGAATGTATCATGCCCAGTTTAAACGGCCCCAGTAGCGGATCATTGCCTTGCTTGGCCAGTTCTTTAATCTTGGCCGCTTGCTCCAGCACCACATTGGCTTGCGCAATAATCTGCTCGCCGATTTCTGTCGGCGTCACCTCATTGCGGTTACGCTCAAACAGGCTGACGCCCAGTTCTTCTTCAAGTTTTTTAATGCCTAAACTCAACGCCGGCTGAGTGACAAAGCACTTTTCTGCCGCGCGTCTAAAGTTACGTTCTTGCGCCACAGCCAGCACAAATTTCAATTCAATCAAGGTCATGGCTGTCCCTCGTCGAGAAAATCAACAGTGTAATTTAATTAATTTTATTTATCAATAATATCAAAACATAAAATTATACAAATTGTTAACAGTTATCTACAATCGTTTACGCATTCAACAAAAAAGGAGAAGCCATGTTAGCTTGGATGACACAACAACAGTCTCTGTTAGAGGATTTGCTGGCCGCATATGCCGCCAGTATTTAGCGCAGCATTGTTATTTTTATTTGTATAAAAGTATTATCGTAGTCATTATTCGCTTAAGCAGTACACCCTGAATGATTCATTGCAGAGGAATCATTTTTCTCTTGAAAGGAGCTTAGTATGCAAACCTCACCTTCACACACCGGCGGTTGCCCTTTTGGCCATGGCGGAAACACGGCCCAGCATCAATCTAGCACGCAATGGTGGCCCAACGCGCTTAACTTGGATATCCTGCACCAGCATGACCGCAAAACCAATCCGTTGGGTGCAGACTTTAATTACCGCAAAGCCGTTAAATCACTGGATGTGGCGGCACTCAAGGCTGACCTGACCGCCTTGATGACTGACAGTCAACCGTGGTGGCCTGCTGACTGGGGCCATTATGGTGGCCTGATGATACGTCTGGCTTGGCATGCCGCGGGTACCTACCGTATTGCCGATGGCCGCGGCGGTGCTGGCACCGGTAACCAGCGCTTTGCCCCGTTGAATAGCTGGCCTGACAACGGCAATTTGGATAAAGCACGTCGCCTGTTATGGCCGATCAAGAAAAAATATGGCAACCAGCTGTCATGGGCCGACCTGATGATACTGGCGGGCAATGTGGCCTATGAGTCCATGGGTCTAAAAACCTTTGGCTTTGCTTTTGGCCGCGAAGACATCTGGCATCCAGAAAAAGACATCTATTGGGGCAACGAGAAACAGTGGCTGGCCAAAACTGGTAGCGAAGGCAGCCGCTATTCTGGTCAGCGCACTCTAGAAAATCCGCTCGCGGCCGTCATGATGGGCCTGATTTATGTGAACCCCGAAGGCGTAGATGGCGAACCTGACCCGTTGAAAACAGCACACGACATGCGCGAGACTTTTGCCCGCATGGCCATGAACGATGAAGAAACCGTGGCATTGACCGCAGGCGGGCACACCGTGGGCAAAGCGCACGGTAATGGGGATGCCAGCCATCTGGGCCCCAACCCAGAAGGGGCGGACATTCATGAACAAGGCATGGGCTGGAACAATCACACCAGCCGGGGCATAGGCCGCAACAGTGTGACCAGCGGAATTGAAGGGGCATGGACCACGCATCCAACACGCTGGGACAACGGCTATTTTTCCATGCTGTTCAAACACGAGTGGGCCCTGAACAAGAGCCCGGCCGGTGCATGGCAATGGGAGCCGGTGAGCATAGACGAGCAGGACAAACCGGTAGATGTCGAGGACCCCAGTCTGCGTATCACCCCCATCATGACAGATGCAGACATGGCGCTGATCAAAGACCCCGCCTATCGCAAAATCTCTGAGCGTTTCCGGGATGATCAGGCATATTTCTCAGAAGTGTTTGCCCGCGCTTGGTTTAAGCTGACGCACCGTGATATGGGGCCTAAATCACGCTATATCGGCCCTGAGATTCCGCAAGAAGAGCTGATTTGGCAAGACCCCATCCCTGCAGGTAAGGCATTGAGTGCGCAAGCTGTTAACACGCTTAAGGCACAGATTTTGGCCAGTGGCTTAAGCACAGCTGAACTGGTAGCCACCGCTTGGGACAGCGCACGTACCTTCCGTGCCTCTGACTATCGTGGCGGCGCCAATGGCGCACGTATTCGTCTGGCACCGCAAAAAGACTGGCAGGGCAACGAACCTGCCAGATTGCAAAAAGTGTTGGGCGTATTGCAGTCTATTCAACAAGCATTTGACCAGCCGGTCAGTCTGGCTGACTTGATTGTGCTGGGCGGCAGTGCAGCCATTGAACGTGCCGCCCTGGCTGCAGGGGTACAGATTGAAGTACCGTTTGCTTCAGGTCGTGGTGATGCCAATGCCGAACAGACCGATGTGGAGTCATTTGCCGTGCTAGAACCCCTGCATGACGGCTATCGTAACTGGCTGAAAGCCGACTACGTGCCCACTGCCGAAGAACTATTGCTAGACCGCACCCAACTCATGGGCCTGACCGCGCCTGAAATGACCGTGTTAATCGGCGGCATGCGCGTGTTGGATACCAACCATGGTGGCAGTCGGCATGGCGTTTTCACCAATCGTCCAGGTGTATTGAGCAATGACTTTTTTGTACACCTGACCGACATGCGCTACAGCTGGGTGCCGGTGGCAAAAAATCTCTACGAGATCCGAGACCGTCAAACAGGGGCGGTGCAGTGGACGGCCACCCGCGTAGACTTGGTATTGGGTTCTAATTCTATCTTACGCGCCTATGCTGAGGTCTATGCCCAAGACGATGCCAAAGAGAAGTTTGTAAAAGACTTTGTGCAGGCTTGGGTAAAAGTCATGAACGCAGACCGTTACGACCTGCAATAAATCACGCCAAGCAAAACGCCCCGCGATGCCTGCCATCGTGGGGCGTTTTTATGGGTCAGCGCATGAGACACACCATTATGCGCCTAGGATTAATCAACAATGTAGTCTACCAACAAGGGCGCATGATCGCTAAAGCGTTGCGCTTTATACACACTGGCGGCGGTGACTTTGGCGCCCAATGCGGGGGTGGCCAGTTGATAGTCTATGCGCCAACCGACATTCTTCGCCCAGGCCTGACCGCGGTTACTCCACCAGGTATAACAGCCCTCAGTTTCAGTGGGGTAGAGGGATCGGTAGGTGTCTACCCAGCCGACACGGCTCAACACGTCGCTCATCCATGCCCGCTCTTCTGGCAAAAAGCCAGAGTTTTTGCGATTGCCTTTAAAGTTTTTCAGGTCGCACTCTTGATGCGCGATATTCCAATCGCCACAAATGACCACTTCACGTCCGCTGGCCATCAGCTGTTCCAAATGCGGTAAAAAATGTGCCATCACGGCAAACTTGAATTGCTGACGCTCCTCTCCGCTAGAACCACTGGGCAGATACAGTGAGACCACGCTCAGCTGCCCATAACGACACTCCAGATAACGCCCTTCGGCGTCGATGTCTGCCTGTCCCAGCCCAATAATGACGGCATCGGCAGGCTGACGGCTGTAAATAGCCACCCCGCTGTAGCCCTTTTTTTCGGCAAAATGAAAATAGCCATGATAGCCGGGCGGCTGTTGCATCTCTGAGGTCAAGTCTGCAGCATGCGCTTTCAACTCTTGCACGCACACCATATCGCCACCCGACGCCGCCAGCCAAGGCAAAAAGCCTTTGTTACAAGCAGACCGTATGCCGTTAAGGTTCAAGGTTATAATACGCATTCAATTTTTTCTTTCTGTATTGATGATGACTGCCCAAGCTCTGAGTGCCGACTTTCTGGCGTTTGCAATTCAAAAACAGGTATTACGCTTTGGTGAATTCAAAACCAAGGCTGGGCGCCTGAGCCCGTATTTTTTTAATGCGGGCCTGTTTGATGACGGCGACAGCCTGCTCAAATTGGGTGAGTTTTACGCGCAAAGCATTGTACAGTCCGGCGTGGCATTTGACATGCTGTTTGGGCCGGCTTACAAGGGTATTCCACTGGTGGCCGCCATCAGCATCGCCTTTGCCCGCATGGGGCACAACTATCCGTATGCCTACAACCGCAAAGAAGCTAAAGACCACGGCGAGGGCGGCACATTAGTCGGTGCGCCGCTCAAAGGCAAGGTGCTGATTATTGATGATGTGATTTCGGCAGGCACCTCCATACGCGAATCCGTGCATCTGATTCAGCAAGCAGGGGCCACCCCATGTGCAGTAAGCATCGCGCTAGACCGTCAAGAACGCGGACT
>JAIXZQ010000372.1 GCA_027489475.1 Methylophilus sp. | reverse complement strand
AGATTCCACAATTCTGGACGCTGGTTTTTCGGATCCCACTGACCAAATTCATCACGAAAACTCATGATGCGTTCTTTGGCGCGTGCTTTTTCTTCATCTCGGCGGGCGCCGCCGATGCAGCAGTCAAAGCCGAATTCTTCAATTGCTTCCAGCAAGGTTACTGACTGATGCTTGTTACGCGGCTCATCAGGGGTTTTCAATACGACGGTACCGCGTTTCATGGAGTCTTCAACCGAACGTACAATCAGACGTTCGCCCAGTTCGGCCGCGCGTTGGTCACGAAAATTCACCACTTCTTGATAGTTATGGCCGGTGTCGATATGCATCAGCGGGAAGGGGAAGCGACCGGGGCGGAACGCTTTTTCAGCCAAGCGCAAAATGCAGAGTGAATCTTTGCCGCCAGAAAACAGTAAGACAGGATTGGCGCATTGCCCGGCCACTTCGCGCAGAATGTGGATGGCTTCAGCTTCTAGCCAGTCGAGATGGGATAAAGGGTGTTTGCTTGTCATCTTGTTACACTTTATTGTCTGTGTGACTGCTGGGTGCACATCACAATTTAGCGGTGGCTGCTTTGTGCAGCGCACCATCGTTTAACTACGCTATTCACTACCCGCTGACACCCGCAGTCACTCAATCAGCCTTAGGCATGGATGAGGTCTGTGGTCGCTCGCGTTATTTTTTAACATGCAGACCGCACTCTTTGCTGGTGGGGTCCTCCCACCACCAGCGTCCAGCACGAATATCTTCACCCATGGCCACCGCGCGCGTGCAAGGGGCACAGCCTATGCTGGGATAAAACTGGTCATGCAGGGTGTTGTATGGCACCTCGTTCATGCGGATATAGGCCCAAACTTCAGCTTCTGTCCAATCGCTCAAAGGATTAAATTTTTCGAGCTGGTTGCCTGCATCAAACTCGCGCACCGGCAGGCTGGCACGTGTGGCCGCTTGTTCGGCGCGCATGCCTGTGACCCAGGCTTGTTTACCCGCTAAAGCGCGTTTTAACGGCTCAACTTTGCGCATATGACAACACGCTTTACGTTGATCTATGCTGTGGTAAAACGCATTGATGCCTTGCGTGCGCACATAGTGTTCAACCGCGTCATGCTTAGGAAAAAATACCAAGGGCTTAATCGCATAGTGCTGCTCGACGTCCGCCATCAAGCTATAGGTTTCGGCGGGCAAGCGTCCGGTATCCAGTGAGAATATTTCGACGGCCAACCCTTCTTTGACGATGAGGTCAGTCAACACCATGTCTTCAGCCCCATAGCTGTTGGCAAAAGTAATGGCTGGAAAGTTGGCAACCGCGTCACGCAACAGCGCAACGGCTTGCGCGCGTTTGTGTTGCACGCTGGCCACCAAAGCCTCGGTCAGCGCTGGGGAGGTGGCCGGGTTTTTCATGCTGGGTTTGAGCAGGCTAACACCAAAGTCTACACTGCGCTGGTCAGAGGCAGCACTCATGCTTGGCTCCGGTTGAGTCGACGCCAAACCGGCACATCGTCTACCGCACCTTGGTAAGGCTGACTAAAGTCATTGAGACCACTCAGCGCGGCTTCTGCCGAACGGTCAGCGCGAATTAAAAAGCTATTAAAGCCAGCACGCTTGTGAAAAAACAACTGGTCACGCAGCACATCGCCTATCGCCCGTAGCTCATTTTTAAAGCCGCAACGGCTACGCAGCCAATGTCCCAAAGTGAATATACGGCCATCGGAAAAACGCTCGACAAAAATCGCAATTAAAGGCAATTGGTTCAAGTCGGCAAATTCGGCCTGTAAAGCCTCGACGGTTTCGTGGGTCGCCAGCACAATACCGATTTCACCGGCTGCCAGACGTGGCTGCAAGGTTGCTTTGTGCGCTTGCCAAACCGCCAAGGGCACCAGGATGTTGCCCGTGGGCGGAATGTGGGTTTGCGCCAATTGCTCTTCGGTAAAGCTGGCTTCCCCCGTCAGTTTAAACAACACGACTTTACCAGCTTGCTTACGCACGGCAGCATCGGCTGCCGCAGGCGGGATGACACGGGTCCAGGTGTCTTCAACGACACGGGCTTGCCCATTGGCTTGCAGTTGAATCAATTGACTCATGACACCACCTCTTGCTCGGCATACACATGGGCTTTAAATGGGGCAATGCCAATCCGGCGCACGGTGTCGATAAAGCGCTCTTCATCTTGCCGTTCACGCACATAGACTTCAATCAGGCGCTGTACCACGCCTGGCATTTCCTCTGCCGAGAAAGAAGGGCCAATCACAGTGCCTATGCTGGCATCTTTGCCCTGTTTGCCGCCTATGGTCACTTGGTACCATTCCGAGCCATCTTTATCTACCCCCAAAATGCCAATATGGCCAACATGGTGGTGGCCGCAAGCATTCATGCAGCCAGAGATATTGAGCTCAAGCTCACCGATGTCGTAGAGATAATCCAAATTATCAAACTGACGCTGTATAGCTTCGGCAATTGGAATCGATTTGGCGTTGGCCAAACTACAAAAATCGCCACCGGGGCAGCAAATGATGTCGGTCAGCAAGCCAATGTTAGGCGTGGCCAAGCCCGCTGCACGGGCTTTTTCCCACACGGCAAACAGGTCAGACAAGCGCACATCAGCCAAAATCAGGTTTTGTTCATGCGATGAACGTAATTCACCAAAGCTATAGGCATCGGCTAAATCAGCCACCACATGCATTTGCTCGCTGGTGATGTCGCCGGGTGCTTTGCCGTGCGGTTTGAGTGACAGGGTGACTGCGCGGTAGCCGGGTACGCGGTGGGCATGCACGCACCGTTTGACCCAAGCCGCAAAAGCTGGATTGCTCGCCAAGGCCGCATCAAAGCTGGCATCATGTGCGGGTAAGGTTTGGTAAGGCATAGGCTCAAAATAATGCGCAACCCGGTCCAGCTCAGCTTGCGTAATGGTCAATGGGCCGTCTTTGAGATGCGCCCATTCTGCTTCGACCTGACGCTTAAATTCGTCTATACCCAGGGCTTTGACTAAAATCTTGATACGGGCTTTATAAATGTTATCGCGACGGCCATGGACGTTGTAGACGCGGATAATCGCTTCGCAATAGGACAGTACATGCTGCCATTCTAGATGCTCACGTATCACTGTGCCTAAGATAGGCGTGCGACCCAGACCGCCGCCAACCCAGACCTTGATCGCCATTTGACCGTGTGCGTCCAGATAGAACTCCAAACCAATATCATGTGCCTGTACGATGGCGCGGTCTTGTTCGGTGCCAGACACCGCAATCTTAAATTTACGCGGCAACAAGGCAAACTCAGGATGGAAGGTGCTCCATTGACGCATGATTTCAGCAATCGCGCGTGGATCAATAATTTCGTCAGGCGCAATACCAGCAAATTGATCGGTGGTGATGTTGCGGATGCAGTTGCCAGAGGTTTGAATGGCATGCATTTCGACGGTGGCAAGTTCCGCCAGAATCTCTGGGGTATCTTCAAGCTTGGGCCAGTTAAGTTGCATGTTTTGGCGCGTACTAAAATGGCCATAGCCGCGGTCATAGCGGGTGGCTATGTCAGCCAGTTTGCGCAATTGTTTGCTGGATAACAGGCCATAAGGCACGGCGATGCGCAACATAGGCGCATGGCGTTGAATATATAAGCCATTTTGTAGACGCAAAGGACGAAATTCGTCGTCAGACAGCTCACCTGCCAAAAAGCGGCGCGTCTGGTCGCGGTATTGCGCCACACGTTCATTAATTAATTGTTGGTCTATAGGGTCGTATTTATACATGCTGAGGTCACTTAGTTCGCTTTTCGCGAAGAGGCAATATTTTAATGGAAAACCAGCTTAAAGCCTACATAAATCAATATCATAGCCAAGGCAATGCGTACCCAGTGCTCGGCGACCCGCGCGCTCATGTGGCTGCCCAAATAAATGCCAGGCACTGAACCAATCAGCAAGGTACCCAGCAGCGCATAATCGATGGTGCCCAGTGAAGCGTGCCCAAGGCCAGCCACCAAAGTCAGTGGAACGGCATGTGCGATGTCACTGCCAACAATGGTGGTGATTTTTTCTTTCGGGTAGAGCATGATCAGCGCGGTCACCCCCAGTGCACCTGCGCCCACCGAGGTCAGCGTCACCAGTCCGCCCAGTACGATGCCCAAAAGCACGGTAGCGGCTGGGACCCAAGCGACGGGAATCAGCGCCTCTTTGGCAACCAAAGCCATCAGCTTATTGCGCAACAACACTGCAATCGAGGTCACAATCAAAGCGATCCCCAGCCAGAATTTAATGGTGGCCACCGCAGTGTTAGATTGCACATCCATGCAGTGCAACACCCATAAAGTCAGCATGGCAGCGGGCACACTGCCTAGGGCTAGACGCTTGACAATCTGCCAGTCAATATTGCCCAGTTTGCCATGTGCAAAAATCCCCACTGATTTAGTGACTGAGGCATACAGCAAGTCTGTGCCAACCGCCACGGCGGGTTTGATGTGATAAATCAATAACAGGATGGGCGTCATTAACGAGCCGCCACCGACGCCGGTCAAGCCGACTAAAAAGCCAACCACAAAGCCGGCCAAGATGTATCCGAATTCCATGAGGAGTATCTTCACATTGATTAAATGTGCGATTTTATCAGCGGCTAAAAGATTGATTTAATAATCAGATGTTCTATGATATACCCTAAAGTTATAAAGGTCAGGGCATGAAGTTTCATCAATTACGCTATATTCACGAGGTGGTCCGGCAAAATCTCAATATTTCGGCCGCCTCTGAGGCGTTGCATACGTCTCAACCCGGGGTGAGTAAACAAATACAACTGCTTGAAGAAGAGCTGGGTTTGCAAATTTTTCAGCGAAACGGCAAGCGCTTAGTGGGGGTGACCGAGCCAGGGCGCAAGATTGTTGAACTCGCCGCACGCGTGATGCTGGATATGCAAAACATCAAGCGGGTGGGAGATGAATATAGTCAAGAAGACAGCGGTGAATTAACCATTGCCACCACCCATACCCAAGCGCGCTATCGATTGCCTGCCGCGGTTAAACAATTTATTTCACAGTATCCCAACGTCAAACTGACGATTCATCAGGGCAATCCCGCGCAAGTCACTGAGCAGGTGGCGGCCGGGGAGGCCGATATTGGCATTGCCACCGAAAATATCAGCAAAGATGAGCGCTTGGCGTGTTTGCCTTGCTACACTTGGAACCGCTGCTTGGTGGTGCCACCCAGCCATCCTCTAGTGCAAAAAACTAAATTGACTTTAAAAGATTTGGCTGCCTATCCCTTGATTACCTATGACTTTGCCTTTACCGGTGGCACGCTGGTCTCAAAGGTGTTTCATGACGCGGGGATTGAGCCTAACGTGGTATTTACTGCGATTGATGCAGACGTCATTAAAACCTATGTTAATCTGGGTTTGGGCATCGGGTTGATTGCCAATATGGCCTATGATGCCAGTCGTGATGCACCGCTGGTCAGTCTGGATTGTAGCCATTTGTTTCCAGACAGCACCACTTATCTAGGCGTGCGTCGCGATGCTTTCTTGCGTGACTATATGTTGCAATTTATCAGCATGCTGTCGCCTGAGCATGACAAGCGGACCGTGCAGCGTCTGTTGCATCAAGACGTGTGACCCCTGTCACCCCGTATTGAACTCCGCTTTGTCGTACTCAAGCCACCGTTAAAAGGAACCTCTACATGCGCCTGCCCTCTTTGTTCATCCTT